>DATBAK010000060.1 GCA_036271555.1 Acidimicrobiia bacterium | reverse complement strand
GGTCGAACACGATCACGCGGTGGTGCGCTGCGAAGTCGTCGCGCACGCGGTCCCAGACGTGGCGGTCGCTCGCCTGGCCGGCGACCAGCAGCAGCGGCGGCCCGTCGCCGAGCACCTCGTACGCGAGGCGCGCTCCATCACCGGCGGTCGCAAACAGCATCGTCGACTCCAATGGGCTCCGGTGGGCATCGTACGCCGATCCTCGTAGGATGCGCGCCGGGCAGTTCAACACGTACGTGTCCGTCCGCCCGAATGCACCCGTAGCTGAGGGCGCGGTCGTCGGCGTCGTCGCTGGCGACGGGCGAGCCTCGACGGATGCGAAACACCTTACTCCCTGAATTGTCTGCAGTATGGACCGAGGGCGACGCGCGCCAAGTGCTCGATGAGTGGCGGCAGAGCGGCCAGACCATCGCCGCGTTCGCACGCGACCGTGGCGTGAGCGCGCCGCGGCTCTACTGGTGGCGGCGGCGGCTGCCGAAAGCCCGCGCCGTCGCCCCGGTCTTGTCGCTGGTGCCAGCCAAGATCGTCGCGCGGACGGACACCGCGTCGATCGTGATCCGGCTGCCGAGTGGGATCGCGATCGAGATGGCGCACGCATCACCGAGTATGGTCGCGGCGATCGTCAGCGAGCTCGAGGTGGCGTCGTGATCTTGGTGCCGCGGTCCGTCCGTGTGTACTTCGCGACACAGCCTGCGAACCTACGGCGGTCCTTCGAGGGCCTGTCGAACGAGGTCCGCGAGGTGCTACGCCACGACCCGCTGGCGGGCCACGTCTTCGTGTTCCTCAATCGTCGCAAGAATCAGGTGAAGCTGCTGGTGTACACGCGGGGAGGGTTCACGATCGTGCACAAGCGGCTCGAGCGCGGCACCTTCACGTTTCCTGCGCGGATCGTCGACGGCGCGACGAGCATCGAGATCGACGTGCACGAACTGGCGATGTTGCTCGAGGGGATCGACGTTCGCCGCGCGCGAGCCTCGGGGCGTTGGGACCCGCCGATGCACGCGTCGCGCGCTGCGTGATCGTCCGAGCAAAATCCGGACCGAACTTGTTCGCGCGGCGGGAACGATTGTGCTTGCGCGCTCGATCTCGATGATCATGATAGCGCTGGAGTGAGTCCCGCGAAGGCGAACAAGACCGAGGGCGAGCGCCGTGGTGAGGTGCTCGAGGTCGCGCGCGGGCTGCTGGATGACGGTCGCAGCGATGACCTGCTCTTGCTGGTCGCGAAGCTCGTCGAGCAGAACGAAGACCTGACGACACGGGTCGCGCTCGCGACGACGCGTGCCGATGCCGCGACGACGCGTGCCGCGGAGCTTCAGCGGCAGCTCGATCGACAGCTGGCTCGTTACAAGAAGAACGAGACCTTCTCGAAAGCTCAGCTCGTCCTGTTGCTCGACGCGATTGCGCGTGGGGAGGCCGGCGACACGCCAGCCGACGACGACGATCCGCGTCCCGGTGCCAACGAGCGGCTGCGCGACACATCGGGCCTCGCCGAAGATGACGAGCCCAAGACCAAGCAACCCCGCGAACGACCGTCGCGGCGGCGACCGGCACCGCCGCACCTGCCGCGCGTGCCGAACCCACTGTCGGTCCCTGCCGCTGAGCGACCGTGTCCGCGATGCGGCGTAGAGCGCACGTGCATCGGGCACGAAACGACCGAGGTAATCGATCTCATTCCGGCACAGGTGATCGTGCGGCAGGATACGCGCGAGAAGCTGGCGTGCACGCAATGCGAAGCCGAGTTGGTCCGCGCTCCGCTCGGCGACAAGGTCGTGCCCGGCGGCAAGCTCGGCGACGCGCTCGTGATCGACCTGTTCATCGGAAAATACGACGACGGTCTGCCGCTGCATCGCCAGAAGCAGCGCTTCGCGCGCCTCGGGCTCGACCTCGCGGTGTCGACGCTCTGCGATCAGATCATGTGGATGGCCGACCTGCTGCGCCCGCTGTGGCGTGCGGCCATCGCCGCATGCATTGGATCGAAGGTGATGCACCTCGACGCGACGGGCTTGCCGGTGCTCGATCATGGCGCGCCCGGCGGCAAACGCATCGGTGCCCTGTGGGGCTACGTCGGTGATGGCGTCGCCGCGTACATCTTTGCCTCGACGGGGAAAGCGGAGGGCCAGAAGGAGGGTGAAATGGGGCCGGAAGATATTCTGGCCCTGCGCGAGGGCTTCACCGTCGCCGACGCCTCGAACGTGTTCGACGCCAGCTTCCTGAACAACCCAAAGCTGATCGAGTGCGGTTGCAACATGCACGCACGCCGCTACTTTGTGACGGCGCTCGACGCGGGCGACAAGCGCGCGGCATTGCCGATCGCCGCGTACAAGAAGCTCTACGAGATCGAGGACGAGATTCGTCTCCACGACCTGGACGAGAAGCTCGTCGTGCGGCAGGCGCAGAGCAAGCCTGTGTTCGACGAGCTCGTCGCGTGGGCGAAGGTTCACCAGCCCTACGAGCCACCGACGAGCAAGCTGGGCGAAGCGATCCGCTACTTGCTCAATCATCGCGTCCCGCTCGGCCGCTTCCTCGAATCCGGCCTCGTGCCGATGGATAACGGCGCTGTCGAACGGCTCCACGTCCGCGCAGCCCTTACTCGCAAGAACTACCTATTCGCCGGCTCCGACGCCGGCGGTGAACGCGCAGCGATCGCGTATACGATCCTTGGATGCTGCAGAGTCGCGAGTGTCAATCCGACTGAGTATCTGCACGACGTTGTGCCGCTGCTCGCGCGCCGCATACAACTGATCAAGCTTCCCGAGTTGCTGCCTGCCGCCTGGAAGGCTCGCCGCGCGGCTGCTGCCGGTCCGGCGCCCTGACGCGTGTCCCGCCACGACCGGACGGCGACCGTACGGATGTCGGCGGACGAGTGCGCACTGGGGCAGGATTGGGCCGCACGAACCGGCCCGGCAGCATTGGCTGCCGAAAAGCCGCGCAGAGTATCGCGGCCGCAGCGGCCGTGCGGCCGATGTCCGGTGCGTTCGGGCGGACGGACACCCAGCAACGGCATCGATGAGTCGCTGGCACGCGTCACCGCGAGGCCGGCAGATCTGCCGTCGTGAGCGGATCGGGCGCACGCCGATGGCGCGGATGGAGTTGTGGCGAAGGACAGATGATCGACGTGGCCGCGTGAAGATACTTTGTGTTTCGGGTCGACCGACT
>DATBAK010000059.1 GCA_036271555.1 Acidimicrobiia bacterium | reverse complement strand
GTATCCTCCGGGCTTCCCGCGCCCGTAGCTCAGCCGGACAGAGCATCGGACTTCTAATCCGACGGTCGGAGGTTCGAATCCTCCCGGGCGCACGACATCCGCGAAGCGACGTCGTCGCTCAGCCGGCGCACCCCGCGAGCTGAGCCTCTGACGGCCATCGCACCCGCGTGACCCAGCCGGCGCGTTCGAAGAGTCGGATCAACGCCGCCGACGGGTCGAGCTGGTGGCGGAGGGCGCCGTGACGTGCGCACGCGGGATGCGCGTGGTGGAAGTTGTGCCACGACTCGCCGAACGAGAGGATCGCGAGCGGCGCGAAGTTGGTGCTGTGGTCCTTCGTGCTCGCGGGCTGCGAGCCGAACATGTGACAGATCGAGTTGACGCTCCACGTCACGTGGTGGAGCAGCATCATGCGGACCAGGCCCGCCCAGAGCAGCATGCTGAGCGCGCCACCGATCGTGCCCGACACTCCCCATCCGATGAAGAACGGACCGGCGAGCGACACGACCGCGAACAGCGGGAACCAACCGCTGATGATCCTCGTGTCGTCGTCACGAAGGACGTCGGGCGCGTACTGCTCGGCCGACGTGAGCTCGGCGGTGAACAACCAGCCGACGTGCGCGTGCACGAGACCCCGCAGCTGCCCACCTCGCTCTGGACCGTGTCCGTGCGGCGAATGGGGATCACCCGGTCCGTCGCTGTACACGTGGTGCCGGCGGTGCGCGGCGACCCAGCCACTGAGCGAGCCCTCCATCGCGAACGACCCGACGGCGGCGAGGACGATCTTGAGCCAGCGCTTCGGCACGAAGCTCCGGTGCGTGAACAGGCGGTGGTACCCGACGCTGATGCCAAAGCCCGTGATCACGAACAGCACCGCGCCGACGATCACGTCGCGCAGGTGCACGACATTGCCCCATAGCAACGGGATGGCGATCGCGAGCGCAACCGCGGGCCCGACCACCAGCGCGCCGGTGACGACCTTCATCACGAGCCCGACGAAGGGTGATTGCGTGGGCCCCGGCGGACGCGCCGGCCCCGAGTCGATCGAAATGGCCATCCTGCCGTCCTGGTCGCGATCAGCGGGCACGTCGCGCCCCGACCGTCCCACGGTTCGGGCAAGAGGCACGTCGCCCACGTTCGACGACCGGGCGACGATACCGCCCGACCGTCGCGCGCCGATATCGCCTCTCAGGTCTGGCACCAACGTCTCGGGAGCCTCGCGGCCGGGACGGAGACGAAAGCCGCCCGTTGTACCCGGCTGGGTCCTCGATAAACGGCGTTACGACCTTGTCACTGTCGCGCCCTCGTCGTAGCGTGCCGTTGGCGGTCCTGCAGCGCGGCCTCCTCGGTGAGCGGAGCACGAGGCCATGACCGACCGATCGATCGCCAGTCTTCACGTGCGGCAATCGTCCGACGGGCTGGTGCTCGGCGTGATCGGTGAGCTCGACCTCGCGGGACGGGACGAGATCGAACCGTGGGTGATCGTCGCAGTCTGCGTCGCGCCGCGCGTCGTGCTCGATCTCACCGACGTGACGTTCTGCTCGTCGCAGGGTCTCGCGATGCTCGTCGTGTGCGAGGAGCGCGCGCGCGTCGAGCACTGTGAGCTCGTCGTCGTCAACCCGAGCGCGCGCATCACGCAACTGCTCGCGATCACGGGTCTCGAGCATCTCGTGGCTTCCGATCACAATGAGTGCGCGCCGTCGCCGTCGCCCAGTTCGCGACCGGCGCGCCGCGGCGAGCGACGGCCGGCTCGCGCCTCGACCCCTGCGTCGAGCCCGGCCGCGCTGCCGTCGTGTTCACGCACGCGCGGGCTTCGCCCCGGTCGCATGTGAACATCGCAACGCGTCTCGCATAGCACATCGACGCGCCGCTACCTGACGGCGCGCGCGCATCCATCTCGCGGATGATCCGAACCGTCCAACTTGCGGTTGAACTCGCGCGCGCAACCCTCAAGGCGCGCGGAACGGGTGACGAAGACCTCCGCCAGTCGGGGGACCTGCACGTTGCTTCGTTGCATCGTTGCGTCGAGCCGTCCTCTGGCGTCCGCGACGTTCAACCCAAGGAGAACGATGCGACGACTCGGCGGCATCCTCATCATCCTCGCAATGCTCACACCGGTTGCAGCACGCGCGCAGAGCCATCCACGCGAAGTCGTCTGGCGCGACGACTTCGACGGCAAAGCGCTCGATCTCACGAAATGGCAACCGAACTGGCTCGGCGCGGGCAACACGTCGATCACACCACCGGTGAACTCCGCGGAGGCGTCGTGCTACGACCCTTCGCAGGTATCCGTGTCCGATGGTTACCTGCATCTGCGGGCGTCGGAGCGCGCGTGCACCGACAGCCATGGCCGGCACTACGCGTACGCGTCGGGACTCGTGAACAGCCGCGCGCACTTCACGTTCACGCACGGCAGCTTGCGGGCGCGCGTCTGGCTGCCGGGAACGACCACCGCAGAGGACTGGCCGTCGGTGTGGGCCGACGGCATCGGGCAATGGCCGAAGACCGGTGAGCTCGATGTGCTCGAGTCGCTGCACGGCCACAACTGCTGGCACTTCCACTCGCCCGCCGGCGGTCCGGGCGGTTGCGCGTCGATGCCGACGACCGCGGGATGGCACACGGTCTCGGCCGTGTGGCGACACGGTCGCGTGAACTACTGGTACGACACCAAGATGGTCGGTTCGGTCACGCAAGGTGTCACCGACTCGCCGATGTTCGTGATCCTGAACCTCGGCATGAGCAACTCGATCTCACCGCCGATGAAGGCACCCGCCGAGATGCTCGTCGACTGGGTCGAAGTCAAGGAGTAAGCGGTCCGGCGTCAGGAACGGCGAGCGGAGCGAACACCACCGTCAACGAGCAGGAACGAGCACGCCGACCATGCCGAGGCTCCGATGGTATTTGCAGACGTAGACCACCGGAGCGTCGGCGATCCGGAGGTGCACGACGATCGTGTGCCCCGGTGCGACGTCGACGTCGACGTGTTGCGCGGTCACCTGCACGTTGTGCAACGACTTGCCGGTGTTGCGCACGCGCAGGGTGACCGCGCCACGCGGCACGTCGTCGAAGCAGGTCGGCGCGAACGCAGCGTTCGCCGCGTCGACCGTGAGCGTGGCGCCCGTCGCGGCGCGGGTGCCGCGGTTGGTGACCGGCGCCGCCTTGTGGATCTCGCTCGCGCAGGTCGCGACATGCGCATGCGAACAACCCGCGCCGAGCGGCACGAGCAGGAGCAACAGCACGACGAGCGCGTAGCGACTCATCGCAGGATCTCGACGAGGAGCACCCACGCGTCGAGCACGCCCACGATGCACACGGCCGCGGCGGCCCGTGAGCCCGGGGAGCTCGACGGCCGGCTCGACGTTGATCGACTGCGCAAGAACGTCTGCCAGCTCTCGAGCACCCGCTCTGTTTAGTGGCTCAATCGTCGTGTTGTCCGGGGAACACGTCGGTCTCCGACTGGTGCCAGACCGGCGAGTCGCCTGCGGTCTCGACGTTGAACCCGTACTCGAACACGAGGCTGCCGCCGAACGTCGCGCCGACCGAGACGAGCAGCGCGATCACGATCGAGAGCACGGTGATGCCGACGGGCGTCACCGGCTTCACGTGGTACTGGCTGAGCCGCCAGACGATGTCGACGAGCACGAGCACCGTGGCGGTCACCATGATCGTCGCGTGCGTGTTGATCGTGCGGCGCGCCTGCGTGCCCGCCTCCGACGACTTCCACGCGTCCCAGAGACCGGTGACGGCCGCGAGCACCGACACGATGCCGCCACCGACGAACACGTACGTACCCGCGTGCCACATCTCGCGCGCCCACGCGTGGTGCTTGCCGCCGATCACCGACAACAGGTCGAACACCGCACCGAAGAGGTAGGCCGTGATCGGGATGTCGGTGAGCGGTGGGTGCAGGGGCTTGCCCGACCATCCGCGCAGGCCCTTGAACGTGCGGCCCCTGAGCGTCAGCGTCGGTCGAACCGAGAACTTCCTCACCGTTGACTCCTCACGTCAGTTCGTCTGGTTCTCCCCCTGGTTGTCGCGCCCGACGCAGTCGGCCTGAGAACGGTCCGCACGGGGCGCGCGCAGACGTGCCGTACGGTGAGCGTCGTGGCAGACGCGGTCGTCGCGGTCGACGGGCTCTCGAAGCACTTCCACGGCGTGAACGCGGTCGAGGATCTGTCGTTCACCGTCGAGCGCGGACAGGTCTACGGGCTGCTCGGTCCGAACGGCGCGGGGAAGACGACGACGCTGCGCGTGCTCATGGGCCTCGAGCGTCCGTCGGGCGGTCGCACGCGTCTGTTCGGCACCACGGTGACGCCGGGCTGTCACGAGCTGCGACGCGTCGGCGCCATGGTCGAGCAGGCCGCGTTCGTGCCGCATCTCTCCGGGATGCGCAACCTGCGGCTCTGGTGGGAGGCCGGCGGCGCGCGCATGAAGGACGCCGACCTCGACGGCGCGCTGGCGATCGCGGGGTTGGAGGACGCGATCCATCGCCGCGTGAAGACGTACTCGCAGGGCATGAAGCAACGGCTCGGCTTCGCGCGGCTGCTGCTCGGCCGCCCCGAGCTGCTCGTGCTCGACGAGCCGACCAACGGCCTCGACCCCGGTGAGATCCGCGAGATCCGTGAGCTCGTCGCGCGCGTGAGCGCGCAGGGTGCGACGGTGTTGCTGTCGAGCCACCACCTGAGCGAGGTGGAGCAGATGTGCAGCCACGTGATCGTGATGAACCGCGGGCGGCTCGTCGTCGACGGCACCGTGCGCGACCTCATCGGGTCGACGGGAAGCGTCTACGTCGAGGTCGACGATTGCGAACGCGCGCAGTCGGTGCTCACCGCGCTGCCGAACGTCGACGGCGTGCAGCGCCAGGGCGACGGGCTCGTCGTGCAACTGCGCGAGGGGCAGCGATCGGATCTCGCGACCGCGCTCATGAGCAACGGCATCCGCGTCGAGACGCTCATGGCGACGCAACGGCTCGAAGATGCGTTCCTCGACCTGCTCGCAAGTCCGCCGCAGCACGCGCCGGCCGCATCGTGACCGCGCTCGTCCGCACGGAGTTCGTGAAGGCGGCGCGGCGCGTGCGCACGCTCGTCGTCGTGCTCCTGCTCGTCGGACTGCCCGCGTTGATCGTCACCGCGATCCACGCACGCGGCGACCGGCCCGGCGACGGCAGCGGTGGACCCGCCGACGGTCTGTTCCGGCTGGCGCGCCAGAGCGGACTGCTCGTGCCCGCGGCGGTGCTCGCAGCCTTGAGTGCATTCCTGCTCGTCGTGATCGCGGGCACGTTCGCGGGCGACTCCGTCGCCGGCGACGCCGGCTGGGGCAACCTCCGCTACCTGCTGATGCGGCCGGTTGCCCGCGGTCGCCTACTCGCGGCCAAGGCGTTCGTCGCGGGCGTGCTCATCTGGGCGTCGACGATCCTCGCCGCGCTCGCGGGCCTCGGCGCGGGCGTGCTGCTGTTCGGCTGGCATCCGGTGCGGGTGCCGTTCTTCGTGAGCAACGGCACCTTCGTCGAGTTCACGCGCCTCTCGACCACGGTCATGCTCGAGCGGAACGCGCTCGCGACCGCGTACGTCGCGTTCGGCTTCACTGCGCTGCTCGCCCTCGGCACGTTGTTCTCGACGCTCACCGATTCCGCCGCGAGCGCGATCGGTGCGACGATCGGCGTGTACATCGTGTCGGAGATCCTCGACGCGATCACGGCGCTCGGACGCGTCCGCTACGGCTTCCCGACGCACTACGCGGAGTCGTGGACGTCGATGTTCACGCAGGCGCGCTTCTCGCACGACATGATCACCGGCATCGTCGTGCAGATCTTGTACCTGGTCGTCGCGGGCGGGGCCGCGTTCGTGGTGTTCCAGCGCAAGGACATCCGCTCCTGAGCGGCCCGTGCCCGCGGATGCGACAATGACGGCGATGGATCCGACGGTCGCCGCGATCCCGGTCTTCTTCGGCACGATGGGCGCCGAGCACGCGTGGCTGCGCGCCCATGCGGGCGCCCGGGGCCCGACCGCGGCCGACTACGAACGCCGCGACACCATCACGAGCCTCACGATGGGCACCGCGAGCCTCCTCGCGCCGATCGTCGTGCCGAAGCTGCTCGGGCCGTTCACACCGGGCAAGGGCAAGTACGGCAAGGCGCTCGTCGGCACCGCGCTGACCGCGGCCGCGGTGACGACGCTCGCGGATCTGGTCGCAAGTCTCGAGGAGCCCACCGACGCGCCGCTCATCACGCGCTCGCGACGGCGCCGGGCGCGGCGCGCGGCGCGCAAGATCGCGAGCGCGGCCGGGGTCACCGCGATCGTCAGCGGCGGGATCGCGATCACGACCGCGTTCGCATCGCGCACGAGCGCGCGGCGACTGTGGGACCGACGCGTCGTGCGCGATCTCGGCGCGGGACCGTTCGCGCTGCTCGCGGCGATCTTCGGCTGGGACCTCGTCTACTACTGGAATCACCGGTTCATGCACGAGAGCCGCTACATGTGGGCGATCCACGTCGTGCACCACTCGAGCGAGCGCTACAACCTGTCGACTGCGCTGCGGCAGCCGGTCGCCGATGCGCTCGGCACGTTCGTGCCCTACGGGCTGCTCGCGCTCGCCGGCATCCGCCCCGCGCTCATCGAAGAGGCGCGTGGGATCAACCTGCTCTACCAGTACTGGTTCCACACCGACACGATCCGCACGATGGGACCGCTGGAAAAGGTTCTCAACACGCCGTCGCACCACCGCGTGCATCACGGCATGAACCCGCGATACATCGACCGCAACCACGGCAGCATCCTGATCGTCTGGGACAAGCTCTTCGGGACGTTCGAGCCGGAGGACGACGCCGTCGTCTACGGGCTGACGAAGAACCTCGACACGTTCAATCCGCTGCGCGTCGCCGCGCACGAGCACTTCGAGATGCTGCGCGACGTGTTCCACTCCAAGAACTGGAACGAACGGCTCTCGTTCGTCTTCCGCGGTCCAGGTTGGGCGTATCAACGCCACCGGGACGCGGCACTAGTTTCGGCGCCGTGACGACCACCGACACCGCGCCGCGCTGGGACCTCGAGCCGATCTTCGCGAGCGTCGACGACCGCGCGTTCACCGACGCGCTGGAGAACGTCTACGCCGAGATCGACCGGCTCCGCGTGCGCTACGACGAGCTCGACATCCATGGCGGCGACACGCGCCAACCGACGAGCGTCGACGTCGACGCGCTCGAGGCGCTGCTCGACGCGACGAACGCGGTGCAGGAGCAGCTGCGCCGGCTCAACTCGTTCCTCTACGCGCTCACGACGACCGACAGTCGCGACGACCGCGCCGCGGCGCGCCTCGTCGAGCTGCAGACACGCGGCGCGCCGCTCGCGCCGCTGGCCAAGCGGCTCGGCTCGTGGCTCGCCGCGCTCGGCGGCACCGAATGGCTCGCGGAGCAGAGCCTCACGGTGGCCGAGCACGAGTTCGTGCTGCGCACGGCCGCGGAGAGCGCCGAGCTCCAGATGAGCGAGGCCGAGGAATCGCTCGCCGCCGACCTTGCGCCCGCGAGCGCGCTCGCGTGGCAACGGCTGCACGGCGACGTCTCCTCGCAGCTCGTCGTCGAGCTCCGGATGCCGGGTCTCGACGTCGAGCGCATCCCGATGACGATGGCGCGCGGTCTCGCGACCCATCGCGACGCGGCCCGTCGACGCGCCGCGTACGACGGCGAGCTCGCGGCCTGGGCGACGGCCGCGGTGCCGCTCGCGGCCGCGCTCAACGGCGCGAAGGGCACGATGGGCGTGCTGAACCGGCGTCGAGGCTTCGCCGACGACCTCGAGCCCGCGCTCCGATACAACAACGTCGACCGCGACACCCTCGACGCGATGACCGACGCCGTCGTCGCGTCGCTCCCGACCTTCCGTCGCTACTTCCGCGCCAAGGCCGGGCTGCTCGGCCACGACGGCGGACTGCCGTGGTGGGACCTCTTCGCGCCGGTGGGCGCGGAGACCGGCGCGTCGTGGAGCGACGCGACCTCACGCGTGCGCGCCGCGTTCGGCGGGTTCTCCCCCGCGCTCGTCGGCCTCGCGGAACGCGCCTTCGACGAACGCTGGGTCGACGCGGAAATGCGCGACGGCAAGCGCGGCGGCGCGTATTGCATCGGCGTCGAGGGCGACATCAGCCGGGTCATGATGAACTTCGACGGCAGCCACGACTCGGTCACGACGCTCGCGCACGAGCTCGGTCACGCGTTCCACAACGTCACGCTCGCGGACCGCACGCCGCTCCAGCGCCGGTTGCCGATGGCGCTCGCCGAGACCGCGTCGATCTTCTGCGAGACGCTCCTCTTCGAGCACGCGGTCGCGCTCGCGGGCGACGACGGCGAACGGCTCGCGCTGCTCGACACGCACCTCGTCGGCGCGGCGCAGGTCGTCGTCGACATTCACAGCCGATTCCTGTTCGAGACCGAGCTCTGCGCGCGCCGCAAGCGCACCAGCCTCTCGGTCGACGAGCTCAACACCGCGATGCTCGACGCGCAGGACGCCGCGTACGGCGACGGGCTCCATCCCGACCACCGCCATCCGTTCATGTGGGCGGTGAAGCCGCACTACTACACGCCGTTCTACAACTGGCCGTACACGTTCGGACTGCTGTTCGGCATCGGTCTGTACGCGCGCTACCTCGACGACCCGGAGGCGTTCCGGGCGGGCTACGAAGACCTGCTCTCGCAGGCGGGCATGGCCGACGCGGTGACGCTCGCGCGCGGCTTCGGGATCGACGTGCGCGACGGTGGATTCTGGACGTCGAGCCTCGACGTGCTCGCCGGGCACGTCGACGACTACGTGCAACGGGCGGAGTCGGTCACGCGCTGACGCGCGTCACCCCGCAGTTCGGAGAACCAAGGTTCCGTGCGGGCCCGTGCCCGACGCGAACACCTCGTGGCTGCCCGCCGGCGCGACGACCGAGTCGAGCCAGTTGTCACCCGAGCCCACGTCGGGCGTCGACACGACCTTCCAGGCCTTGCCGTTCCAGTGCATGACGAGCGTCTGCAGCACCGGGATGTCGCCGCGCACGACCTCCGAGAAGCCGGCCGCCCACACGTCGTTCGTGCCGCGCGCCGCAACCGCGTCGAGCTGGTTGTTGCGCGGCCCGACGTTCGGTGACGGTACGACGCTCCAGCGCTTCCCGTCCCAGTGCTCGACCAGATTGCTCGACACCGACACGCCGTCGAAGGAGTCCTTGACCGACTCGCCGACGGCCCAGACGTCGTTGCTCGACGCGCCCGAGACCCCGCGGAGGAAGTTCACGACGTTCGTGTTCGGACTCGGGACGATGCTCCACTTCGAGCCGTTCCAGTGCTCGGTGAGCGTCGCGAGGCCCGCGCTCCCCGACGAACCGCCCTCACCGACGGTCCACAGATCGTTCGGCGACAGCGCGGTCACCGCGTTCAGCTCGCTGCCCTTCGGCCCGGTCGCGTCGACCGCGGTCCACTTCGATCCGTTCCAGTGCTCGACGAGGGTGTTCAACGTGAAGCTCGGGTACTCGGTCACGCCCACCGTCCACGCGTTCGACGCGCTCAGCGAGACGATCCCGTTCAGCGCGGTCGTGCGCAGCCGTCGCCCCGGCGCCGGGCCCGCGACGTTCGCGTCGGCGACGGTCGACCACGCGCCGCCGTCCCAGTGGCGAATGTGTGTCGCGCGCCCGTCGTTCGCGCTACCGACCGCCCACACGTCGGAGTCGGCGCTGCCGCCGACGCCGTTCACGCTCGCGCAGATCGGTCCGCCGGTCGCCGGCACCGACACGAACGCGGTGCCGTTCCAGCGCGTCGCGAACGCGCGACTGTGGCAGCCCGCATAGCTCGGTGACGTCGCGGAACCGACGGCCCACACGTCGTTCGGCCCGAACGCGACGAGACCGCCGACCGTGTTCGCGGCGCCGGGATCGGGCGTGGGCTCCACCGTCCACGAGGCCGCGCCCGCGGCCACCGCCGACATCGTCACGAGTCCGGCCACGAATGCGGCCATCCACCATGTCCGTCCCACCAACGCGCGCATC
This sequence comes from Acidimicrobiia bacterium, assembly GCA_036271555.1. Classification (NCBI taxonomy): domain Bacteria; kingdom Bacillati; phylum Actinomycetota; class Acidimicrobiia; species Acidimicrobiia bacterium. Next base: position 83,264 of record DATBAK010000059.1, on the reverse strand, counting down.
GCTCCCCCGATCCGGTTCGACGTTCGTTCGGAGGTACTACGGACGCGCGAGCGCCGGGTTCACCGCGCCGATCAACGAGTCGTCAACAGATCCTTCGCGGCGACCCCGCCCTTGAGCACGAGCCGGATGCGTTGCGCTTCCGCCAGGATGCCCATGTCGGCGAGCGGGTCGCCCTGCACGACGACGACGTCGGCGAGCTTGCCGGGCTCGAGCGCGCCGAGGTCGGCGTCGCGCCGCAGCAAGCGCGCGGGCGCCGCGGTCGAGGTGCGGATCGCGTCGAGCGGTGTCATCCCGCCTTCGACCATGAGCGCGAGCTCGCGCAGGTTGCCGCCGTGCGGACCAACGGCGGAGTCCGTGCCCATCGCGATGTTCACTCCCGCCGCGACCGCAGCGCGGAACGACTCCATGTGCGCGGCGCTCACGGCGCGCGCCTTGGCGACCATCGCCTCGGGGATCGTGCGGCCCTCGCCACCCGCGGCGATCACGTCGCGCGGGGCGACCAACGTCGGCACCAACCACGCGCCGCGTTCCTTCATCAGCGCGATCGCCTCCTCGTCGAGGAAGCAGCCGTGCTCGATGCTCGCGACACCCGCGCGCAACGCGTGCTTGATGCCCGCGGTCGACATCGCGTGTGCCATCACCCGCTTGCCCTGCGCGGCGGCCTCCTCGACCGCGACCTCGATCTCCGTGACCGTGAACTGCGCGGCGTCCGGAGTGTCGTGCGGCGACAGCACGCCACCGCTTGTGCAGAGCTTGATCCAGTCGGCCCCGGCCGCCAGCACCTCTCGGACGCGCCGGCGCATCATGTCGGCACCGTCGACCCGCGCGTCGGGGATGTCGATCCCGCAGTCGAGGTAGAGCTCGCAGCCGCACGGCATCGTCGGGTCACCGTGGCCACCGCTCTGGCTGAGAATGCTCACCGCCATCTGGCAGCGCGGCCCCGGGAAGTAGCCCGCGTCGATCGCGTCGCGCACGCTCGCCGGACTCAGCCCCGCGTCGCGCACGGTCGTGACGCCGGCCTCCAACGTGACCGCGGAGTTCGGCACCGCCATCAGCAGCTGCATCGAGCGCTGGGTCATCAGCAGCCGGCCGTAGTCGACGCCCGACTGCATCGCGAGGTGCACGTGCGCGTCGATGAACCCCGGCAGCAGCGTGAGGTCGTCGCCTTCGACGATCGTCGCGCCGTCGGGGATCTTCACCGACGCACGCGCGCCGACCGCGTCGATCCGCCCGTTCGACGTGACGAGCACCGCCTGCTCGACGGGCTCGCGCTCGGTGCCGTCGATGAGTCGGTCGGCGACGATCGCGAGCGTGGCGGTCACGAACCGACCCTACCGAACCAAGGTGCCCGCAGGAACGGTCGGGTCGCTTTGGCGAGCGAAGCGAGCGCGATCATCAAGCGTCCTCGAACGCGACGTCGATCCGCTCGCCGGCGCGCCGGACTTCCTGGCGGGCGAGGATCCGCAGCATCTCGCGGTCGGCGTCGGTGTAGGGCGGAGCGGAGAGGCTGCGCGGCCAGAGCTCCTGCACGCGCACCGAGTTGATCTCGATGCCGTAGAGCGTGATCTGCGCGACGAACGCGAGGAACGAGATCAGCCCGAGGACGAACGCCACGGTTCCGTAGAGCTGCGACGCGTTCTTGAGCTGGTGCTGTACGAGCTGCACGCCGACGAGCTCGAGTGCCTGCCAGCCGACGCCCGCGACGATCGCGCCCGGGAGCAGGTGGCGCCACGTGCATTGCTTCGGACTGTGCAGTTGGAACACGACGAGGTAGAGCCCGATGCTCACCACGACACCGGCGACGAAGCCGGCTGCGCCCGCGAGGAACGAGTCGCCGAGGATCGGTCCGAGCGACGCGAGCAGCGCGGTCACGACGACGCCGAGCCCGAGCAACGCGAACAGACCGAGGCCGCGCGCGATGCGGACGAAGTATGGCGCGCGGTCCTTGTAGGGCACGTGCCACACCTCGGCGAACGCGTACTGGACTGCCTGGGTGACGCCGAGCGCGCCCCAGACGAGACCGACGAGACCGACCGCGAGACCGAAGCCGTTGCCCGGCAACGCCTTGTCGTTGCTCGTGAGGTCCTTGCCGACGACCGGGAACTGACTCAACGCCGACGATTGGATCTGCGACGCAAGGTGCGCGTTGCCGTGCGCGAGGAACGCGGTCACCGTGATCACGACGAGCATCAGTGGAAAGAACGAGAGGAAGCCGTAGAACGCGATGAGCCCGGCGAGTTGACTGCCGCGGTCGTCGCCGAACTTCTTCACGACGCCGTACACGAACGCGAGCGGTGCGTGCGATTGCTGGAACTCGTCGACGGCGCGCAGCACGCGCTTCACCCCGCTGCTCACGCCGCCGACCACGTTCACAGCATTACCGTTCCCCGCGTGCCGCAAGCGCCACGCATCGTCGCAGTCGACCCGCACGGGCCTGACGCGCGCGACGCGCTGACGCAGTACCTGAACGAGATCCTCGACCGCGTCGCGGGCATCACCGGCGTCGATCCGGAGCAGGCCGACGACGTCGACGACTACCAGCGTCCCGGCGGCTGCTTCCTACTGGTGTACCGCGACGACGCGGTCGCCGGTTGCGGCGCAGTGCGCAGCATCGACGCGCGCACCGGAGAGCTGAAGCGCATGTGGATCCATCCCGATGCGCGCGGCGCGGGTCTCGGCAGTCGCCTGCTCGACGAGCTCGTCGCGCACAGCCGCGCGCTCGGACACCAACGGCTCGTGCTCGACACCAACGGCGTGCTCGTCGAGGCGCTCGCGCTCTACGCGAAGCACGGCTTCCTACCCATCGAGCGCTACAACGACAACCCCGACGCGACTCACTTCCTCGGCTTGACCCTGTAGCCCTCCGCGACCACCTCGGCCGGCACCGGCCGCAGGTCGCGTACGAGGCCGAGCGCGGCCATCAGGCGCAGCACGTAGTACGTGGTGTCGATCTGCCACCAGCGGAAGCCCTGGCGCGCCGCGAACGGGTAGCGGTGGTGGTTGTTGTGCCAGCCCTCGCCGCCGGTCGCGAGCGCGATGAACACGTTGTTGCGACTCGTGTCGGTCGTGTCGTACTTGCGGCTGCCGAAGACGTGCGCGAGCGAGTTCACGGTGAATGTGACGTGCCACAACAGGACGGTCGAAGCGAAGAAGCCGACGACCAGACCGCTCCAACCACCGATGAGGTAGCACGCGACCCCAAGCGTCCAGGGGCCGATCCAGTCGTGCTTGTCGAGGAAGCGCAACTCCGGGTACTTCGCGAAGTCGCGGATGTTGTCGTGCCGCGACTCGCCGTACTTGTCGCACAGGATCCAACCGACGTGACTCCACCAGAAGCCGCGCCGCGGGCTGTGCGCGTCGTCGTCGGTGTCGGCGAACTGGTGGTGGTTGCGGTGGTGCGCGGCCCACCACAACGGCCCCTTCTGCGCGGCCATGGTTCCACCGAACGCGAGCAGGAACTGCACGACGCGGTTCGTGCGGAAGCTGCGGTGCGAGAAGTAGCGGTGGTAGCCCGCGGTGATCAGGAACATGCGCACCGCGAACGTCGCGAACGCGAGGAGCACGACCTTCTCGGTCACGCCCGTGAAGATCGCAAGGAACGGGACCAGGTGGACGAGCCCGAACGGGATCGACGACCGGACGTTGAGACGCTCGTCCGGGAGGCGCTCGTCGTGCGGTGGGCGCGCGGACAGGTCGGGATCGGCGGGGATCGCCGTCGCTGACACCACGTCGGGTTGCTCCTCGGCTCACGGTCAGAACCGGCGGATCTGCCTGTGGCGCCAGCCTACTCATGAGTAGGCCGAGCTCCTACGCATGAGTAGGGCGATGCAGGCAGGCCTCTCAGGAAGCCTTCGGCCCGAGGATGCTGAACGTCGCACCGGTCGGATCGATGAGGATCGCGAACCGTCCGGGCTCGATGTCACGGGGCGGCATCATCACCGTGCCGCCGAGCTCCGACACGCGCTGCACGGTGGCGTCGGCATCGGCGACCGAGAAGTAGACGCCCCAGTACGACGGCATCTCCGGGGGCATGTCGGGCGTCTTCGCCATCATCCCCGCGATCGACCGGCCACCGACCTGGAACTCGGTGTACGCGCCCGCGCCCTCGCCGTGCGTGACCGCGCCCCAACCGAACACCTCGCCGTAGAACGCGGCTGCGCCGTCGGTGTCGCTCGTCACGAGCTCGTTCCACGCGAGCGTGCCGGGCTCGTTCACGATGCCCGCGCCCTTGTGCGCCTTCGGCTGCCACACGCCGACCGCCGCGCCCTGCGGATCCGCGAAGAACGCCATGCGGCCGACGTCCATCACGTCCATCGGCTCCATGAACGTCGCGCCGCCCGCCGCGGCCGCGGCCTTCACGACCGTGTCGGCGTCGTCGACGTTCACGTATGTCGCCCACACCGGCGGCCCCGGGTTCATCTGCGGACCGATGCCCGCGACCGGACGGCCGCGCAGCTCGGCGATCGAGTAGCCGCCGGCCTCGGGCGGACCCTCCTCGACCGTCCAGCCGAACAACGCCGCGTAGAACGCACGCGCGCGAGCGGGATCGGGTGTCGAGAGGTCGACCCAGGACGGGACGCCGTGCTCGTAGCTGTCGATCTCCATCGATGAGCTCCTCTCACATGGGCGCAGGCTCGCTCGTCACGGCATCGGCGCGGCACCGTCGATTGCCGTTGCACGCTCGCCTGCTCCTTCGGGGCCGGGACGAACCGCTCGGATCAACCGCCGGGCATGCGGTCGGGCCCGGCCTCGCCGCCACCGCCGACGACGGCGAGGCGCGCGAGGTAATGGTCCCAGCCGTTCGTGTGATCGGCAATGGCGTCGTCCGGAAGCCCGCGGTGCACGAGACGGACGCGCGTCTTCTCACCCTCGGGCAACAGCGTGTACTCGACGGTCGTGGAGCCGGCCGGGATCGGATGGTCGGGCTGATCCCAGCCGAACGTGAACACGACCTTCTCGTTCGGCACGATCTCGACGAACTCGCCGGCCGCGGCGTGCTGCCCGCCGACGAGCACGCGGTACGTGCCGCCGGGACGAAGGTCGAAGTCGACCTCGGTCCCCTGCCATTCGACGTGCCGTTCGGGAACGGTCAACAGCTCGAAGATCGTCTCGGGTCGGGCGTCGATCAGGATCTCGCGCACGAGCTCGGCCATCAGCGCTTCTTCTTTCGTTGAGAGGCTTCGGTGATCACGGTCGCGTGCTCGCTCGTCGCGGCACGGGGCTTCGACGTCGATCCGGACCGACCGCTCGCCCGCTCCGCGGCATCGCGCAGACGGTTGAGGCCGGTGGTCCAGTAGTCGTCGAGGAACGCGCGCAGCTCGTCCATCGTCTCGGTGCGCGCTCGGTAGTAGCGACGCGTGCCTTCGCGGCGTTCGCTCACGAGGTCGGCTTCCTTCAGCACCGTGAGGTGTTGCGAGATCGCGGAGCGCGTCACATCGAAGTGCGCGGCGATGTCGCTGGCCGCAACCTCTCGACTCCACACGATGCGCAGGATCTCGCGTCGCCGGGGTTCGGCGAGGGCCTTGAGGGCGGCGTCCATGCCTCGCATTGTTTAGTCGATACTTACGCTTCGGTCAACCCTGCACCCGGCGCGATGTGTAGGTTCGCCGCATGGCTGCGGCGACGTCGATCCAGCTCTATACGTTGCGAGACGCGTGCGCGAACGACTTCCGCGCCGTGCTCCGAAGACTCGGCGAGATCGGCTACGTCGGTGTCGAGACCGCGGGCCTGAACGGTCTCACCGGCGACGAGGTGCGCGCGACGCTCGACGAGTGCGGACTCGTCGCGTCGAGCGCGCACGTGAACCTCGCCGCGCCCGACGACTTCGCCCGCGCGCTCGACGAGCACGCCGCGCTCGGATGCACGACCGTCGTCGTGCCCGTGCTGCCACCGAAGTGGTTCGCGGATCGCGACGGGATCCGCAAGGGTGCGGACGCGCTGAACCGCGCGAACGATCAGGCGCGCGAGCGCGGCCTCACGCTCGGCTACCACAACCACTTCTGGGAGCTGCCGGCCGTCGACGATCGCCCCGCACTGCTCCATCTCTTCGATGCCGCGGATCCGGCGATCGTCGCCGAGGTCGACGTGTACTGGGCCCGAGTCGGCGGTGTCGATCCCGTCGCGTTGCTCGGCGAGCTCGGAGCGCGCGCCGCGTTGCTGCACGTGAAGGACGGCCCGGCCGAGAATCCCGAGCAGAACATGGTCGCGGTCGGCGACGGCGCGATCGATGTTGCCGGCGTGATCGCAGCCGCGCCCGACGCGCAGTGGCACATCGTCGAGCTCGATCGGTGCGACACCGACATGTTCGACGCAGTGGAACGCAGCTACCAGTACCTCGCCGGCAACGGGTTGTCGCGAGGCCGCCGGTGACGCAGGTTGCGATCGTCGGCTGCGGCGTCATCGCGCCCGCGTACGCGCGCACGCTCGCCCAGCTCGACTTCGTCGACGTCGTCGCGTGCGCAGACGCGCTCCCCGAGCGCGCGAACGAGCTCGCGGTCGAGTACGGCATCCCGCGCGCGCTCACCTTCGACGAAGTGCTCGACGACCCGGACATCGATACGATCGTCAACCTCACGCCGCCGCTCGCGCACGCAGTGGTGACGAGCACCGCACTCGACGCGGGCAAGGCGACGTTCAGCGAGAAGCCGCTCGGCGTCGACTTCGACGAAGGCCTGGCGCTCGTGACGAGCGCGGCCAAGCGCGACCTGCGCCTGGGCTGCGCGCCCGACACGTTCCTCGGCGTCGGCCTCCAGACGTGTCGCGACGCGATCGCGCAGGGACTCATCGGCGAGCCCGTCGCCGCGAACGCGTTCATGCTCGGCTCGGGCCCGGAGAGCTGGCACCCGAACCCCGACCTCTTCTACCGGCGCGGTGCGGGCCCGCTGCTCGACATGGGGCCGTACTACCTCACCGCGCTCGTGTCGCTGCTCGGGCCCGCGCGCCGCGTCACCGGTTCCTCGCGCATCACGCGTCCGGAGCGGACCATCACGTCGGAGCCGCGGCGCGGCGAACGGCTCCCCGTCGAGGTGCCGACCCACACGACGACGGTGATCGACTTCGTGAGCGGCCCGATCGCCACGCTCGTCACGAGCTTCGACGTGCAGGCGAGCCGCCTCCGCAACATCGAGATCTACGGCACCGAAGCGACCCTCTCGGTCCCCGACCCGAACACCTTCGGCGGGCCGGTGACGATCCGAGGGCCCCGCGACACCGAGTGGCGCGAGCTGCCGCTGCGCACGCCGACGCTGCCGCAGTCGCGCGGGATCGGTCTCGCCGACATGATCTGGGCGACGCGCACGGGCCGTGCGCACCGTGCGTCCGGCGCCGTCGCGTTGCACGTGCTGGAGCTGATGACCGCGTCGGTGCGCGCGTCGGACGAGGGCCGGCACGTCGAGCTCTCCACGACGTGCACGCCGGCCGCACTCCTCCCACCCGACCTCCCCGAGAACACCTTTGACGACTGAACCCCTCCGTTACGGCATCGTCGGACGCGGGTTCGTCGCGGGGTTCCACCTGCGCGCGCTGGAGAGCGTGCGCGGGATCGAGGTCGCGGGGCTGACGTCCCGCACACCGCCGGATGAGCTCGCGGCATCGGCTCGTGCACGCGGACTCGGCGATGCGCGCGTGTTCGGCAGCGTTCGCGAGATGGCCGAGCACGTCGATGTCGTCGCGATCTTCGGACCGAACTTCACACGCGTCGCGGTGATGGAGGAGATCGCCGATGCGGCGCGCAACGGCGCACGCCTGCGCGGCCTCATCTGCGAGAAGCCGCTCGCGCGCAACCTCCCCGAGGCGCGACGCGTCATCGAGCTGGCACGCGAGATCGACGCGCCGACCGCATACTTCGAGAACCAGATCCACATGAAGGTGCTCCAGAACGCGAAGGCGCAGCTGCGCGGCGTCGAGGACGCGATGGGTCCGCTCGTGCTCGCGCGCTCGGGTGAGGAGCACGCGGGACCGCACAGCGCGTGGTTCTGGGATCCGACGCAACAGGGCGGCGGCGTGCTCTCCGACATGGGCTGCCACTGCCTCGCGGTCGGGCGCCACCTGCTCACGCCCGCGGGACGCGACCCGTCGTTCCTCGTGCCCGAGACCGTGTCGTGCGACGTCGGCCTGTTGAAATGGGGCCAACCGCGCTGGCGCGACGAGCTGCGCGCACGGCACGGCGTCGACTACGCGCGCACGCCGGCCGAGGACTTCGCCACCGGCATGGTCACGTACCGCAATCCCGAGACGGGCCGGCGCACGAAGGCACAGTTCACGGTCTCGTGGATGTACGACAAGCAGGGACTGCGGCTGCTGATCGACGGCATCGGTCCCGGCTACGCGCTCGAGGCGAACACGCTGCGCTCGCCGCTCGAGGTGTTCGTCGGCGATGCCGCCGCCGCGTCGGTCGCCGACGCCGAGCGCGCGCTCGAGAAGTCGACCGCGTCGCACGGTCTCCTCGCGATCCAACCCAACGAGCCCGACCTCTACGGCTACACCGACGAGCACGTCGACGCACTCACCGCGTTCCGCGACGGACGGGACGCGTTGCTGGACTTCGACTACGGCCTCGAGGTCGTGCGGCTCACGATGGCCGCGTACCTGTCGGCCGAGCGCGGCGCAGTGGTCCGCGTCGACGATCCCGAGCTCGACGACTACGTGCCGCTGATCCAGCAGGGTCGCGGCGCAGAGATATTGCTGTAACTCTCGCGGGATGGGAGCAGCCACGGCCGTGGCCGCGCCGTTCCGCTCGCGCGCTCGTGCAGGAACGAGCGGTTACTCCCGCACGGCGCGGGACGCGCGCCGCCACACCGGGCGGTACGAGTCGAGCCCGTCGGGCGACAACGGCCCGTCGGGTCCCGACGCGATCGCGACCCGTTCGGGGATCGTGCCCCACACCTCGACCCTGGCGTCACGCCACGAGTCGACGACATCCTGATAGTCGCGGGTGAACGTGCGGGCCGAGCAGATGACGAGCCCGAGCGGCACGTTCACCGGCACCATCGCGAGCACGGCCTCGACACGCGTCGTCTCCACGCCACCGATGCGCGTCGGCACGACGACGCAGTCGGCGACGTCGATCGCCTTCGCGAGCAGACGTTCGTGGCCGGGCGGCGTGTCGACGATCGCGATCTCGCTCGGCCCGATGCGTTCGAGCGCCTTCGCGAGCAACCGCTCGGTCGGTGCCTCGACCAGCGTGATCGATCCGAGCTGCGGATCGCCCGACTTCTCGACCCAGTCGGCCGCGCTCGCCTGTGGATCGGAGTCGACGAGCGTGGTGTCGCGCTTGGACGCCGCCGCCAGCCCGGCGAGGTACACCGAGGTCGTCGTCTTTCCCACTCCGCCCTTCAACGCCGCCGTCACGATGATCATGAGGGGGGAACCTAGCGGCATTCATTTGGTCGGGCTCGCAAGCTTCGCCCTCCCCAACGCGGGATCGAAGTGGCCGAGGCCGCGCTGCTCGCTGCGCTCGCGCGCTCTGACGCGAACCGTTACTCGACCACGGGGTTGTGCCAACCGCCCGCGGTCGAGATCAGCGCGTCGGCTTCCTTCGGTCCCCACGAGTGCACCGCGTATGGGATCACGGGTGCGTGCTGCTCGAGCACCGGCTCGACCGCCGCCCACGCGGCCTCGACGCCGTCCTCGCGCGCGAAGAGCAACGTCTCACCGTGCATCGCGTCGCCGAGTAGCCGCTCGTAGGGCTGCATCTCGTCGGGATGCTGGTCGCAGAGGTACAGCTCGAGCTGGTGGCCGACGAAGTCCTCCCCCGGCGACTTCGCGCGCGCGCCGAGCGCGATCGCGACCTTGGGGCTGAGCCGGAAGCGGAGATAGTTCGTGTCGCTCGCCGACGGAAGGTGCTCCTCGAACACCTGCTGCGGCGGTGCCTTCAGCTCGACCCGCACCTCGGTGCACGTCACCGGCAGGTTCTTGCCGGCGCGGATGTAGAACGGCACGCCGCCCCAGCGCCACGAGTCGATGAAGAGCCGCAGCGCGACGAACGTCTCGACGTCGGAGTCCTTCGCGACGCCGGGCTCGTCGCGGTAGCCGTCGAACTGGCCGCGCACGAGATCGGCCGGATCGAGCGGCCGCATCGCGCGGAACACCTTCTCCTTCTCGTCGCGCAGCGCCTCGACGTGCATGCCCACCGGCGGCTCCGCCGCGAGCAGGGCGACGATCTGGAACAGGTGGTTCTGCACGACGTCGCGCAGCGCGCCGACCTCTTCGTAGAACTTGCCGCGACCCTGGCAGCCGAAGTCCTCGGCCATCGTGACCTGCACGCTCGCGACGTAGTTGCGGTTCCAGATCGGCTCGAGGAACGAGTTGGCGAACCGGAAGTAGAGGAGGTTCTGCACCTCCTCCTTGCCGAGGAAGTGGTCGATGCGGAAGATCGACGGCTCAGGGAAGACGGAGTGCAGCACCGAGTTGAGCTCGCGCGCCGACGCGAGATCACGTCCGAACGGCTTCTCGATGATCACGCGCGCGTCGTCGGCGCAGCTCGCCTTGCCGAGCCCCTCGACGACGACGGAGAACAGGCTCGGCGGGATCGCGAGGTAGTGCACGGGGCGCCGCGCGTCGCCGAGCTCCTGCTTGAGCGCGGTGAACGTCGCCGCGTCCTTGTAGTCGCCGTCGATGTACTGCAACCGGCCGAGGAGATCCGCGAGCGCCTTCTCGTCGTCGATGCCGCCGTGCTCCTGGATGCTCTGCCGCGCGCGGTCGCGCAACTGCTCGACCGTCCAGTCCGACGACGCGACGCCGATCACGCGCACGTCGAGATGCCCGTGCTTCGTCATCGCGTAGAGCGCGGGGAAGATCTGCTTGTACGCGAGATCGCCCGACGCGCCGAAGAAGACCAACGCGTCTGAACTACCTGGTCGGGCTCGCAAGCTCGCCCTCCTTGACGCGGGATGGGAGCAATCGTGGCCGCGCCGCTCGCTTCGCTCGCGCGCTCATGCGGAAACCGTTGCCATTCGGAGTTACCGACCAGCCCACCCGCTTACGGGACGCGGACGAGGTAGTCGTCGGCGTCGTCGTCCCACTCGAGCGCGACGATGCCGCGCGCGTTCGCGGCCTTGGCGAACTGGAGGAAGTTCGAGTAGCCGAAGCGCTTCTCCGTGAAGTCGGTCTCGCGCTTGCGCATGCGGTCCTTGAGGCCCGAGAGGTGCGGCGAGCCCGACCGCTTCTGGAGCTGACCGACGACATCGGCGAGCAGGGCGAAGGCTTCGTCCTCACCGCCGACGCGGTCGGGAAGCGTGACCTCGGGGTCGCCCTGCGCGCCGCCCGGCCGCAGCGCGACCACGCCGCTCGCCTCCAGGCTGCGCAGCAGCTCACCGAAGGCGCGGAAGCCGTGATCGGCCTCGTTGAACGTCGGGTCGCGACGCAGGATCGCCCGCTTCAACGCGGAGGCGCGAACACCTTCGGTACCGCTGCGCTGGAGCCCGCCGAGCGTGCGGGCGACGAGCGTCTGCAGCGCGGCGGTGTCGGGCGGCGCGACCGTCGCGCTCTCCTCGCCGTTGGCCTCGGCCGGCGCGGCCGCGGTCTTGGCGCGTGCGCCCCGCGCGCGCGAAGACTTGGCCGCCGCCCCGTCGCGCTTCGCGGGCGTGGGCCCGGGCTCGATGCCCTCGAGCCGGTCGTAGAAGAGGAACTCGTCGACCGAGGGCGGCAGCAACGCCGACGTCGAGCCCGCGACGCCGATGCCGATGACGCGTTTGTTCAGCTCGCGCAGCTTGGCGACGAGGGGCGTGAAGTCGGAGTCGCCGGTGCAGAGCACGAACGTCGTGATGTAGTCGCGCTCGAACGCGAGCTCGATGGCATCGACCGCGAGCTTGATGTCGGCCGCGTTCTTGCGTACCGCGCCGAGCTTCTGCGGGATCTCGATCAGCTCGACGTTCGCGCGCGCGAGCGCACGGCGTCCGTCCTCGAACATCGCCCAGTCGGCGTACGCGCGCTTGACGACGATGCGCCCGCGATCCGCGACGGCCTCGGCGATCGGCGCGAAGTCGAACGCCGCGCCGCGTAGGTACTCACGCGCGCCGATGGCGAGGTTCTCGAAATCGAGGAACAGCGCAATGCGTTCTTCGTCCACCGGCGCACTGTACGACGGCACCGCGCCGGGATCGGTCACCGTGTGCCGCAGTCGAGGTCGGCGTCGGCCGCGTGCGCGTCGAGTGCCTCGGCCACCGAGCCGAAGACGCGGCCGAGCACCGCGAAGTCGCGCGCCGACGCGCGCTCGACGAGGTGCGCGAGCACGCCGTCGACATGCGTGGCCGCCGCGCGCTCGAGCTTGCGGCGCCCCGTCGGGGTGAGCGCAGCGAGCGAGCCCCGCCGGTCCGACGGGCACGGGCGCCGCTCCACGAGCCCCTCGGCGACGAGCCGGTCGACCCGGTAGGTGAGCCGGCTCTTGGAGACCAGCGCCCGCTCCGCGAGCTCGGCCATGCGGACCCCTCCCCGGGGCGCCTCCGACAGGGCGACGAGGATCTCGTAGTCGGAACCGGTGAGCCCGTGGGCCTCGATCAGCTCCGCGTCGAGCCGCTCGAGCAGGAGCGCCGTGCCCCTCAGGAAGGCCCGCCACGACACCTGCTCGTCGTCGGTGAGCCAACGCTTCGGAGCCATCGGGAAAGTCTACGGAGGGGTGGGAATAGCCGGCCGGTCCGCCAAGTTGTCCAGATCCAGATAGTCCAAATCTGAACAATCCCTCGGGAGGGCCCATCATGGCCGAGACCACCACCGTCGACGCCACCCGCGTCGTCGAGAACCGCACCGTCCCCACCACCGGCCGCTGGTCGGTCGACAACCACCACTCCACCGTCGAGTTCGTCGCCCGTCACCTCATGGTCACGAAGGTGCGCGGTCGCTTCCTCGACTACGACGCGGCGATCGACATCGCCGAGCGCCCGGAGGACTCGCGCGTCGACGTGACGATCCAGGCCGGCAGCATCTCGACCGGCGACGAGGGTCGCGACGGCCACGTCGTCGGCGCCGACTTCCTCGACGTCGAGCAGTACCCGACGCTCACGTTCCACTCGACGGCGATCCGCCCGACCGGCGCGAGCACGTGGCGCGTCGACGGCGACCTCACGATCCACGGCGTCACGCGACCGACCGTGCTCGACGTCGAGTTCGGCGGCGTCGCGAGCGACCCGTGGGGCAACACGAAGGCGTTCTTCTCGGCGTCGACGGAGATCGACCGCGAGGACTTCGGCCTGACGTGGAACCAGCCGCTCGCAGGCGGCGGTGTGCTCATCGGCAAGAAGGTGCGCATCGAGCTCGAGGTGCAGGCGACACCCGCGGCCGCGGCCTGAGCCTTCTGGTCGCGCTCGATCCGCTCGCCGCTCCTGACGCCTCAGCCCCCGTCTCGGGCGGGCCGCACCGCGGCCCGCCCGTTCAGGCGCATCGATAGGGCTCCGCTCGAAGCGGCTCCGGTACACTCCCGGGCCGTCCTGGTGGCTGTAGCTCAGGTGGTTAGAGCGTCGGGTTGTGGTCCCGAAGGCCGGGGGTTCGAGTCCCCTCAGTCACCCTTCACGATGCCGGCCGGTTTTCTCCGGCCGGCATCGGCGCGAGCAGGGCGCGCAGCGCGGTCTCGAGATCGGCATACGTGAACGCGTAGCCGGTCGCTTCGAGCCCGCGGGGCAGCGCGCGCTGACCGATGACGAGCAGCGAGTGCACGAGCTCGGCGCCGTAGATCATCTTGAGCGGCAGCAGCGGTGTCGGCAGCACCGTCGGCCGGTGGAGCACATGGCCGAGGGTCTTCGTGAGCTGCGCGTTCGTCATCGGGTTCGGAGCGGTGAGGTTCACGGGGCCGGCCACGGTGTCGTGGTCGATTGCGTGGAGGATCGCCCCGATCTCGTCGGGCCGCGCGATCCAGCTCATCCACTGCTTGCCACTCGCGACGCGCCCGCCGAGGCCGAGGCGGAACGGCGTGAGCAAGCGCTTCAACGCGCCGCCGTCGGGATGCAGCACGATGCCGGTGCGGAGGTTCACCACGCGGATGCCGGCCTGGGCGGCCGGTTCCGTCGCCGCCTCCCACTGGCGGCACACGTCGGCCAGGAAATCGTCGCCGTTCGGGCTCGACTCGTCGAGCACGGCGTCGCCCGCGTCGCCGTAGTAGCCGACGGCCGAACCGCTCACGAGCACGGGCGGCCGCTGCGGCAGCTCCGCGAGCGTGCGCGCGAGCAACGTCGTGCCCTTCGTGCGCGAGTCGAGCACGGCGCGCTTCTGCTCGGGTGACCACTTCTTGTCGCCGATGCCCACGCCCGCCAGGTGCACGACCGCGTCGGCGCCTTCGAACGCGAGGGTCGAGATCGTGCCGTTGTCGGGATCCCACGTCGGGCCGGCACTGGTCGCGCCGCCGCGCGTCAGCCTGACGACGCGATCGCCGCGCTGTTCGAGCGCGCTCGTGAGCGCGGTACCGATGAAGCCCGATGATCCGGTGACGACGACGCGCACGGACCTACCTCCAGGACGACTCGTCGTTCACGCTACGGCGCGCGCCGGCGGCCCTTCGTATCCGCGGCACAGATGACGCACCGCGTCGCGGTCGGGATCGCGGCCAAGCGGGCGGCGGGGATCGCGGCGCCGCAGCGCTCGCAGCGCCCGTACTCGTCGGCTTCGAGCCGGGCGAGCGCGGCGTCGAGGTCGCTTCGACGTTGCCTCGTCGTGTCGATGAGGGATTGGAGTTGCGCGCGCTCGAACCCGATCGTCGCGCCGTCGGGATCGTGCTCGTCGTCGGGCGGATCGGCCGCGGCGGCCGCGACGATCGCGTCGAACTCACGCGTGAGCGCGGCGAGCTGTGCGTCGGCACGGGCTCGTTCGACGTCGAGGTGGCCACGGATCTCGTCACTCACGCCGTCATGATCCCGCGGGTACGGTGCGCGCGCGTGAAGCCGGTGCGAGTCGTGCAGTGGGCCACGGGCAACATCGGGACGCGTGCGCTGCGCGAGGTGATCCGTCACCCCGACCTCGAGCTCGTCGGCGTGTTCGTGTACGACGACGGCAAGGCGACCGTCGACGCGGGCGCACTCTGTGGCGAGCCGCCCGTCGGGGTGGTGGCGACGAGCGATCGCGCGGCGGTTCACACGTTGTCGGCCGACTGCGTTCTCTACATGGCGCGTGCGTTCGCGCTCGACGACGTGCTGCCGTTCCTCGAACAGGGCACGAACGTCGTCACGACGTGCGGCGATCTGTCCGCCGGCGGGCGCGCGCTCGACGCCGAGACGCGGCAGCGCATCGAGGACGCGTGCGCGCGTGGGAACACGTCGGTCTACGCGACGGGCAGCAGTCCGGGATTCATCACCGACGCGCTCCCCTACGCGCTCTTGTCGCTGCAGCGACGCTGCGACGGGATCGAGATCGAGGAGTTCGCCGATCTCTCGCAGCGCGCGTCGCCCGAGCTGCTGTTCGACATCATGGGTTTCGGTCGTCCGCCGGGCGCGTCCTCGGAGGCGCGGGCCGCGCACCTGCTCGCCGCGTTCCGGCCCGCGCTCGAGGAGCTCGCCGAGGCCGCGGGCCGGCCGGTCGACGCGTGGTCGAGCAACGGCGAGGTCGCGGTCGCGCGCGGCGACACCACGATCGCGGCCGGACCGTTGGCCCGCGGCTCGGTCGCCGCGCAGCGCACACAGCTGGTGGGGCGCGCCCGCGGCGACGTCGTCGTTCGCTTCGCACCGACGTGGTACTGCCTCACCGACGTCGAGCCCGCGTGGGACCTGCGCCCGACCGGATGGCGCGTGCAGGTGCACGGCGACGCGCCGCTCGACGTCGCGCTCCCGTTTCCCGTGGCGGTGGAAGCGCTCGGTGAGACGACACCGGCGTACACCGCGAACCGGCCCGTCAACGCGATCCCGTACGTCTGCGCGGCGCGGCCCGGCATCCTCTCGACCGCCGACCTCCCGCCGATCCTGCCGCGCTCTCGGGAGTAGCGTTTCCGCCGTGGCGGGGATGTGGGCGGGCGCGAAGCGCTGGTTGATGACGCTGCTCGTCGCGTGGTTGTGCGCGTCCTGCGTCGCCATCGTGCTCTGGCTCTGGGGCGCGGGCGTGGTCGGCGCCATCATCGGCGGCGCAGTCGGCGTCACCGTGCTCGTCGTCCGCGGTTTCATGCCGCAGAGGTTCGACGACGTCTACGCCTACTCCGAGATCTGGCTGTTCGATCATCCGGTCGTCTACATCGGCTTGTACGCGGCGGCCGGTGCGCTCCCCGTGTGGCCGCGGCATCAGATCGAGGCGACGCTCTTCTCGATGGCGCTCTGGAGCGGCATCGGGTACTTGAGCTTGCGCGGCTGGCGGAAACGCGTCGCCACGGTGCGCGCGTCACACTGAGTCGTCGCCAGAGCGACTTGCTACAGTGAGCGGTTCGTAATACCTGCGCCCCTAGCTCAACTGGTCAGAGCGTCGGACTCTTAATCCGCAGGTTCCGGGTTCGAGTCCCGGGGGGCGTACCAGCAACGACCGCGCTGACGTGGACACTTCTGGTGTCGAGGCGGCCGCATGACCGCCGCGCTACTGGTTCGGGTGCGGCGGCGCGGCGGTGCGTTCTTCGTGGTACTCCTGCTCGACGTTCACGTTCCACACGTCGTGGTGTGCGCCAAAGATGTTCTCGACCGAGAGCATCGCGGTGAGCATGGAGTGGTCTTGGTTGTTGTAGCGGTGCATGCCGTTGCGGCCGACCGGGTGCACGTTCGGTGCGTGCCGCTCGAGCCATGAGCGCAGCACGGCGACGTTCTCCTTGTAGGCCGCGTCGTACATCGGGTACGCCTTCGGCATCCGCACGACGAACGCCTCCTCGACCACGCCGGGGTCGGGAAGCAGACCGATGTCGTGCAGCTCACGCGTTCCCTGCGCGATGAGGTCCGCGTCGCTGCGCATCCACGTGTCGCCGCCCTCCCACACGAAGTACTCGAGGCCGAGACACGTGCGGCCGTCCTTCACGAGATACGGCGACCACCGGCCGAAGTTCTGGATGCGACCGACCTCGACCGACGCGTCGTTCACGTAGATCCAGTTGTCGGGGAAGCCGACCGCCTCGGGCACGACCAGCGCGACGGTGATGAAGTCGCGGTAGCGCAGCGCGTCGGCCGCCTTGAGCACCTCTTCGGGCGGCGGCGGATCGAAGCCGCGCACCAGCGCGCCGATCGGCATCGACGAGATCACGTCGGTGCACGGGTAGCGCCGCGTCTCACCCGAGCACGAAGCGACCACTGCGATCGCGCGCCCGTCGCGATGCTCGATGGCCGACACTGCCGTCTCGAAGTCGATCGTCGTGCCCGCGCTCGTGACGAGCTCGGCGCAGCGTTCCCACATCATCCCCGGCCCGTACTTCGGGTAGTTGAACTCCTCGATCAGACTGGTGACCTGATTCGCCTTCGACGTCCGCGTGCGCACCCACTGCGGCTTCAACGCCTCCCACGCGGCGCGGAACAGCGACAGGTTCTTGATGCGCTGCGCACCCCAGTCGGCCTGGATCTCCGTGCACGGCACGCCCCAGACCTTCTCGCTCTGCGTCTTGAAGAAGTGTCGGTACAACCGCCAACCGAAACGCGACACGACGAAACCCTCGAGCGTCGAGGGATCTTTCGGCGGGTGAACGCGCACCCAGAGATACGAGAGCACGCACCGCACCGCCTCGATCGGGCCGAGGTTGCGGAGCGCGTTCATCGCCGAGATCGGATAGTCGTAGAACTTGCCGCGGTAGTAGATACGACTCAACCGGGGTCGCTTCAGGAAGTCGTCGGGACCGAGAATCTCGAACCACAAGTCCTCGACCGCCCGCACCTTGGTGAAGAAACGGTGGCCGCCGATGTCGAAACGCCAACCGTCGGCCCGAGCCGTCCGGCTGATGCCGCCGACGACCGTGTCCGACTCGACGACCGTGCTCGTCGCACCGCGCTTGCCGAGGACGTACGCCGCCGTCAGCCCCGCCGGCCCCGCGCCGATGATGACGATGTCGCGCCCGTCTGACATCGCACCAGCCTTTCATGGCTCGATCATCCAGTCGAATGGCGTGAGGCCGCGATGAGCGAGGACATGGACGTCGCGCAGCAGGTCACACCGCTCGACCTGTTCTTCGATCTGGTCTTCGTCTTCGCCATCACGCAGGTGACGCGTCTGCTGACGGGTGATCCGCACTGGGTCGGCTTGTTACGCGCGCTGCTCCTGCTCGCGATCCTGTGGTGGGCGTGGTCGGCGTACGCGTGGCTGACGAACACGCTCGACCCCGACGAAGGCGGTGTGCGCATCGCGATGCTCGCGGCGATCGCGGCGATGCTCGTGACATCGCTCGCGGCACCGCGCGCGTTCGGGCGCGACGGCATGACGTTCGCGGTCGCGTACATCGTCGTGCGCGGCTTCCACCTCGTGCTCTACGCGCTCGCGGGACGCGACGACCGCGACCTCTTGGGCGCGGTGTTGCGCGTCGTGCCGACGGTCGCGCTCGGCGGCGTGTTCCTCGTCGCCGCCGCGTTCCTCGACGGCTCCGCGAAGCTCGCGTGCTGGGCCGCCGCGGTCGCCATCGACTACGGCGGTGTGCTGTTCGGAAACATGCGGGGCTGGCGACTCTCACCCGACCACTTCGTCGAGCGCTTCGGCGAGATCGTCCTCATCGCGCTGGGCGAGTCGATCGTTGCGCTCGGCGTCGGCGCAGCCGCCGTGCGCCTCGACGCGGACGTGATCGCCGCCGCGCTACCGCGAGGTGCGCGCGCAGATCCGCGGCCGGCGCCCGGCGCGTTACGCCGCGCCCAGCTCCTCGAGGAGCGCGACGACGCGTTCGCGGATCTCGTCGCGGATCCGGCGCACGACCTCCATGCTCCGACCGGCGGGGTCGTCAATCGGCCAGTCGTCGTAGCGGGTGCCCGGGTAGTAGGGGCAGGCATCGCCGCAACCCATCGTCACGACGACGTCGACGACGCGCAACATGTCGTCGGTCCACGGCTTCGGGCATTCGGCGCGGATGTCGATGCCGGCTTCGAGCATCACCGCGACTGCGACCGGGTTGATGCGATCCGCCGGCTCGGAACCGGCGGACCCCGCCCGCGCGCGGCCGTGCGCGAGGTGCTCGAACCAGCCGAGCGCCATCTGCGAGCGACCGGCGTTGTGGATGCAGAGGAACAGCACCGACTTCATGACGCCCGCTCGGGCGACACGACATCGGCGTCGACGACCGTGGGGTGGAGGAAGCGCGCGAGCGCGACGGCGCCGAGCGCGCCGGCGATCTCGGCGACGACGAACGGTGGCGCCGACGACGGCCGAATGCCCGCGAACGTGTTGCTCAGGGTGCGCGCGATCGTGACCGCGGGGTTGGCGAAGGACGTCGACGACGTGAACCAGTACGCGGCGGCGATGTAGCCGCCGACCGCGAACGGCGCGAGCGCATCGCGACCACGGCGCGCGACGCCGAGGATCACGAGCAACAATCCGAACGTCGCGACGAGCTCACCCAACCACAGCCCGCCCGACGAGCGCGCGTGCGTCGAGATGTTGATCGCGCGCAGGTCGAACATGAGGTTCGCGACGACGGCGCCGACACAGCCGCCGGCGATCTGCGCGCCGACGTACGCGCACGCGGCGCGGGTCGAGATGCCGCCGAGCAATCGGTCGGCGAGCGTCACGACGGGATTGAAGTGGGCGCCGGAAACCGGCCCGAACGCGAGGATGATCGCGACCAGACCGGCGCCCGTCGCGATCGAGCTCTCGAGCAGCTGCAGGCCGACATCGTCCGGCGAGAGCCGCTGCGCCGCGATCCCGGAACCGACCACGATCGCGACGAGGAACGCGGTGCCGACGGCCTCCGCGGTCGCGCGGCGCGCGAGGTCGCGCTCGATCAGCAACAGCGAGCAGTGGATTCGGGCGCGCCGTCGCAGCAGCGGCCGTCATCGGCTTCCGCGTCGGCGAGCACGGTGTAGATCTCCCACGGCTCGCCATCGGGAGCGTCGACCCACACCTTGTCCTGCACTGCGTAGCAACACGACACCTCTTCTTCGGTCGCGCACTCGAGCCCCTGTGCGCGCAGTCGCGCGTCGGCCGCCGCAACCAGGTCGGTCGACTCGACCTCGACGCCCAGGTGATTGAGCGTGCCCGGTGCACCGGGCCCTTCCATCAGCACGAGCTTGAGCGGCGGCTCCGCGATCGCGAAGTTCGCGTATCCGGGATAGCGCTTGGCCGGTTCCGTCGCGAAGAGCTTCGAATAGAACGCGACCGCGGCGTCGAGGTCCGACACGTTGAGGGCGAGCTGTACACGCGACATGGGCGTCTCCGATAGATTGGCAGTGATCGATTGATCGATCCTCGCGAATCCATCGATATCTGTCAATACATGGAGTGTGGGCATGCCGACGAAGTCTCGAACGGCCGACGCCTGCTGCGGCCCGCTCCTCACTGCCCGGTTGCGCGAGCGCGATGCGGTCGAGCTCGCGCACGCGTTCGCCGCGCTCTCGGATCCCGTACGGCTCCGGCTGCTGAATCTCGTCGCGTCCGCGGGCGAAGTGTGCTCGTGCGATCTCGAAGCACCGCTCGGCAAGTCGCAGCCGACGATCAGCCATCACACGAAGGCGCTCGCCGACGCCGGACTCATCGTCGGCGAGAAGCGCGGTCGCTGGATGTGGTGGAGCGTCGTGCCGGAGCGCGTCGCGGCGTTGCGCGACTCGCTCCGCTGACGTCAGGAGTCGCGCTCGATCAGGGGCACCTCGTGCCCGTCGCGACCGGTTGCGGAGCCAACCGCGGTACACACCGAATCGGAGGCACAGGACACGGTCTCGAGATTCGGAATCGAAGAAGCGCCGACCGGAACGTGCTCGACGGCCCAGGTCGAGCCGTCCCAGCGCTCCGCGAACGCGTCAGCCGACTCGTCGAAGGGTCCGACCGCAACGCAGGACGACGTCGAACCGCACGACACGCTCGAGAAGAACACGCCGGCTTGCAGGGTCGGCGGCGGCGTCGGCTGAATCGTCCACGTCGATCCGTCCCCGCGCTCCGCGAGCGTCGCCAACGTTCCACCGAACGTGTGCTCCTCGTAGCTGCCGACCGCCGTGCACACCGAGGTCGACGGGCACGAGACCGACGCGAGCACGATGTCGACCGCGTCGGCCGGCACGGTCGGGCGGGCAATGCTCCACGCGCCGGCGTCCCACTTTTCGACGAGCGGCTGCGGGTCGGTGCCCCCTTCTCGGAAACCGACCGCGACACACGTTGTCGGCGCCGGGCACGAGACGCCGTAGAACTCACTGTGGATCGTGCGCTTCGGCACCCGCGCGTGCAGGTTGGACCACGACGACCCGTTCCAGCGTTGCGCGACGGGTACGACCGCGAATCGGGTGTGGTCCTCGGCCGAGCCGACGACGACGCAATCGGTCGTCGACGCACACGAGACGGCGGCGAACCGCACATCCTGGAAGTGCGCGGCAAACGTGACGTGCTCCCGCCGCCACGTCGACCCGTCCCACGACATGACCGCCGGTGCGCCGGCGGAGGTCTGACCGACCGCCATGCACTGCGTCGACGCCGCGCACGACACTGCGTCGAATTGCGCGATGCCCCGCGGCGTGCGCATGCGCGTCCAACGCGAACCGTCCCACGTCTCCGCGAACGCGCGGCTCGAGCCCATGCCGACCGCGGTGCACGCGGTCGTCGACGCGCACGACACGCCGATCAGCGAGGCGTTCGGATCGCCCACCAACATCGACGAGTGCTGCATCCGCCACTTGGGCGTCGCTGCGGACGCGCCGCCGGCGGCGAGACCGAACGTCACGAGTGCGACGACCACTCCCACCTGCAGTCTCCGCATCCTGACCCCGCACATCGCCAGAAGCCACCCGTTCGTTCGCGACGAGATGCTATCGGCGCGCCGAGGTCATGAGAACCGCTCGACGAGGTCCTGAAGATGGCCGCTGCTCGCGTTCGCGCTCCCGACCGCGGTGCACGCGTTCGCCGCGGTGCACGACACGCTCCGCAAGCCCGGGTTGCTCGCACCGGCCGGTGTCGGCACGGTCTTCGCGACCCACGTCGTGCCGTCCCACTGCTGCGCGATCGCGGCGGCGCCCACGAGGCCGCCCACCGCCATGCACGTCGAGCTCGCCGCACACGACACGCCCCACAGCACGCCGACCGCGACCCCACTCGTCTGCACGGTCCAGCTCGTACCGTTCCACCGTTCGATGAGCGGTGTGATGGTGCCCGAACCCGAATTGAGGTGGTAGTAGCCGACGGCCGTGCACGACGCGGCCGCGCTGCACGACACCGAGTTGAGCTGCACGGCGAACGCGTGGGCGGGCGTCGGCACGGTCTGCACCGTCCAGCTACTGCCGTTCCACACCTGCGCCATCGGCACGGAATTCGTGCCCGACGCGTCGTACGACTCACCGACCGCGACGCACGACGTGCTCGTCGCGCACGAGACGCCCCAGAACTCCGACGAAGGCGACGCCTTCGGCGCGTGCGGCTTGCTCAGCTTCCATCGCGTTCCGTTCCACGACGCGGCGAGCGGCACCGAGCCGGCGACGCTCACGGATCCGACCGCGACACAGGCGGTCGCCGACGCGCACGACACCCCGTTCAGCGTTCCCCCGCCGGTCGCGGTGGCGGGCACCGGGACCTTCTTGCCCGTCCACTTCGTGCCGTTCCACACGGCCGCGGCCGGTGCGCTCGAGAACGTCGACATGTCGTAGCTCGACCCGACGGCCACGCACTGTGTGCTCGCGACGCACGACACTCCGCCGAGCTGCGTCGGCACGGTCGCGGCGACGCGCTGCGCCTTCCAGCGCGTGCCGTCCCATCCCGCCGCGGTCGGTCCGCCGCTCGTGAAGTTGACCAGGTACACCCCGACCGTCGTGCAGGCGGTCGCAGCTGGGCACGACACGCCGCGCAGGTCGGCGTCGGTCGCGCCCGCGGGCGCCTTGACCGTCTGCAAGCGCCACGCCGGCGTGGCCGCCGCAGCACCGGAGCCCAGCGTCATCGCCGTGAGCAGCGCGACGGACGCGCCGATGCAAAGCCTCTTCATCCCTGACCCCCGCCTCCAAGCCCCCGTGGCGGGCGGAACGCTACCCCGCGCGCGTGTCGCCGCCTCCAAGTGCGCCCCCCTCGATTCGCGTCCGTCGGCGATCAGGAGTCCGAGAGATAGCGAGCGCGCAGCGCCGCGATCGTGGGCGGGCGGAGCGCCCGCGCGGCGAGCAACTCCTCGATCGTGATCGACGCGAACGTCGAGTCGTCGACGAGCTGCTCCCGATATCGCGCACAGAGCCGCGCGAAGTCTTGGTTGCCGGCCGGATACGCGACGACATAGCGAGCCCAGTTCGTGTCGTCCTTCGGGTTCTGCATCATCGAGAGCACGAGCAGATGCGCGAGCCAGAGCACCGTGAGGTCGCCGACGACGGCGTCCTCGTAGCCGCGGCGGAACGCACCCGAACGGCCGGCGACCCGGCGATAGCGCTCGAGGTTGCGCGGCTTCGGCACCTCCGACTTGGCGCGCTCGTGGTACCGCACACCGACGCCGACGATGCCGCGCGTCCCGTCGCCATGATCGAGGACGAACGCGGCCTCGAGCGTGCTCAGGTTCCCGAGGTACGCGCCGTCGAGCCGGCCCGGCGAGTGCTCGAAGCGAACGTCGGAGACGGTGCCGGGTACGTCGGGCCACCAGCGGTGCAGCGCTCGATCGGCGCGCTGCGGGTCGGTGGCGAGATCGCCGAAGAGGTTGAACGACAGCGCGACCGACGACAGGAGGTCCGCCCACATGCGCGCCGAGTCGAGCCGTTGATGCGCCTCGACCGTCGACGCGCGCGCCGTTGCCGCGGCGCGCGCCGCGTCGGTGAGGAACGTGGCACCGGTCTCGCGCGCGTACTCGAGGTCGATACGGCTGCCGACCGGCCGCGACTCCTGCCCCGGCCGCGCGCCACCCATCGGCTGCGATCCGATCGGATGACCGTTCGCCGCGCGCCACCGCGCCTGGCGGAGCCGCAGCCGGCGCCGCAACGCCGTCATCTCCGGACGGCCCGGTACCCGGTCCTCGGACTCCCAACAGTGCGCGGCGACGAGCTCGGCCTCCCCGGGTTCTTCGATCACGCCGTGATCGTCGCGCCGCCGGCCGCGGCGGACCGCACGACGAGGTCGCACGCCGCGAGCGTCACGAGGTTGTGGCGCCCGGAGATGCCGGGCTCGACGCCGTCGAGCAGCCAGCGCGCGAACGCATCGGCGACGCCCTGCTCACCGCCGGGCCACGGCGCCCTCGTCGACAACGCGACCGGCGGGTCGTTGAGGCCGAGGAGATCGGCCGTCGGCGGCTGCGCGGCGTGCCACTGCCATTCGCCGGCGCGCAGCTCGAGCGCGCCGCGCTCGGAGTGCAGCTCGTAGACGAGCGCGTTGCGGCGCGCGTCCTCGCACAACGTGTAGGCGCACGTGAGCCCGCTCGCGAACGTGAGCGTGGCCGCGAGGTTCGCGGAATGCGGGTAGATCGACGACGGTGCGCGCCAGGTGCGCGCCGACGCCGACGCGACCGGCCCGAAGCAGGCAACGAGCTGATCGAGGTGATGGCTTGCCATGTCCCAGACCGTCGCGTCGGGGTACTCGCGCGCTTTCGTCGTCGGCCGGTAACGGTGCATCGTGATCGTGGCGAGCGAGAACGTGCCGTGTTCCCCGGCCTCGACGATGCGCTGCATGGTCCATCCGTCGGCGGTGAAGCGGTAGTTCTGCGCGACCGCGAGCTTGACATCGGCCGCGTCGGCGAGGTCCACCAGCGCGCGCGCCTGCGCGAGCGTGGGCGCGAGCGCCTTCTCGACGAGCACGTGCTTGCCCGCGGCGATCGCTCGACGGACGTGCTCGTCGTGCCGCACCGTGGGCGTCGTGATCACGACGGCATCGCAGTCGACGGCGTCGAGCGCGGCGTCGAGGGTCGCGAAGCAGTGCTCGCGCTCGACTCCGACCGCGCTCGCCACGCCGCCGAGCTCGTCCGGCGACCGGCTCGTCAACGCGACCGGACGGAAGCGGGCGTCGGCGTTCATCACGTACGGACCCCACACGCCGCGCCCGCGCGCGCCGCAGTGGATCGTGCGGATCTGCGCCGGGATGGTCACCCGTGCTCCAGGAGCACGCCCAGCCAATGCTCCTTGTCGTCGCGGAGGCCCTCGTACGCGCGCGGCGCGTCGGCGAACGGCAGGCGGTGCGTCAGCAGCGGATCGACGCGCACGCGTTCTCGGCCGAGCAGATCGAGGATGAACGGGCGATCGCGCCGGCGGGTCTCGGCATCGACGGTGTCCTCGTGCGCGCCGACGACGTCGAGCCCCTTCTTGTGCACGTCGAAGTAAGGGTCGAACTCGAGCGTCACCTGCGTGCTACCGAGCAACACACAACGACCGCCCGACGCGGTGGCCTTCAACGCGGCGTCGACACTCGGGCCCGCGCCGACGGCTTCGACGACATAGCTCGCGCCGGGCGAGCCCAACTCCTCCAACCACGACTCGAGCGGACGGTCGGCGAGGTTCCACTGCCGTTCGACGCCACAGCGTTGTGCGATCGCAAGACGCGACGCGACGAGGTCGGCGCCCGCGACGGAACGCGCGCCCGCTTCGCGCGCAAGCTGCGCGGCGAGGTTCCCGACCATGCCCTGACCGAGCACCACGACCTGCTCGCCGAAGCGCACCGGCGCGCGTCGCATCGCGGTCATCGCGACCTGCACGAGCATGAAGAACACCGCGCGGTCCGGCGCGAGCGACGCGGGGATCGGGATCAACCAGTCGGCGGGCAGCCGGTAGAGGCTCGCGTGCGGCATGCGATGGAACACGAGCGTGCCGGTGGGGAGCGGGCTGCGCTCCCCCGCGTCGACGACGACACCGACCGTCGCGTAGCCCGGGAACCACGGGTAGCGCGCCCAGTGATCGGGCACGTCGAACCCGCGGTGATTGTGCGTGAAGATGGCCAGCTCGGTGCCGGGACTGAGCAGCGACACCACACTGCGGACGACGACCTCGCCGGCGCCGAGTCGCGCGTCGGGCACCTCGAACGCGTCGACCTCGCAGCGGCCGCGCGCCGTGAACACCAACCGCTCGGCCCTCATGCTGCTTTTCTAGTCGCGCCCGTGCTCCGCCCGAACCGATCAGGCATGATGCACGCATGTCGGAGAACCTCAGGATCCTCGGTGCGTACAGCGCGGCCATGGAGCGCGGCGATCGCGACGCCGTCTTCGAGTACTGGTCGCCGGACTTCGTGAGTCACGTGACCGAGCGGGTCGCCCCCGATGTGGTCGGGAACGACGTGCGCGGGCAGGAGCTCGAGTGGTGGACGCAGGCCCGCAACGCGTTCCCGGACATGAAGTTCACCGTCGACCTGCTCATCGAGTCCGACGACCTGATCGTGTCGAACTGGACCGTGCGCGGCACGCACACGGGCGCCGCGTTCTACGACGTCGAGCCGTCGGGCGATGCCGTCGTCATCAACGGCACCGCGATCCTGCGCATGCGCGACGGCAAGGTCGTCGAGCACTGGGGCGGTCCGCACTGCCAGGCCGGCCTCGGGCTCATTCGCTGATCCGCCTTTCGCGATGAGCGATCCGAACTGGGCCGAGATCGTTACCGCGGTCGCGACCGCGGTCGGTTCGGTCGGTCTCGTCTCGACGCTCGGACTCGTGCTCGTGAGCGGTCGGCAGTTGCGGGAGGCACAACACGCGCGTCATGCGCAGCTCGCAGCCGACTTCATCCGCCGTTGGGACGAGGACAGCCTCGTCGAGACGCGTCGCCTCGTCGCCCAGTTCGAGAGCCGCGACGCGCTCGCGGCCGCGTTCCGCGGCTACATCGAGACGAACTCCGTGTCGGCCTACGTGCTCTACCGCGAGCTCGACTTCTTCGAGCAGCTCGGCGCGCTCGAGAGCATCGGCGCGTTCGACTTCGACCTCATCAACGTGCTCGCGGGCCGGCTGATCGTCGACCGCTACGAGCTCTGGAAACCGTCGATCGCCGCGATGGGCGACGACGTGTACCCGATGTTCGGCGCGCTCGCGGCGAAGCTCCGCCGAACGCTCGCCGTGTGAGGTGACCACGAGCTCCGGCATCGACGCGGCGCTCGTCGCGCGCGTGATGGCCGGCGACGACCGTCGCGCCACGGTCGAGCTCCGCGTCGTCGGCACCGCGTCGTCGGCGCTCCGCGGTATCGCGACCGCCGCGAACGATGTCGATGTCGTCTTCCGCGAACGCGCGGGCGTGGACGAATGGTTCGGCGCGCTCGCTGCCGACGGCGAGGTACTGCACGAGCCGCGCTGGCTCGCGCCGTCGTGCCAGTACTTCGCACGGGTCCGGGTCGTCGGCGCGGTCGTCGAGCTCAGCACGGTCGAGATCGACGACGACGGCGACACGAACGAGTGCTTCGGCCGCGGCCCGTGGACGCACTTCGACGTGGTGGTGCACGGCACGACGGCGATTCCTGTCGTCGCCACCGAGCTCCGGCTGATCACGGAGATCGTCCGGGGTCGGCGCGATCGAATCGGACCGCTCGTCGAGCGGCTGCGACGCGGACCGTGTGATCGAGCGCTCGTGCGTCGGGGCCTCACGCGGGCCGCGATCGCGCCCGATGATGCCGCGCGACTGCTGACCGCACTCGGCGAAACGGAGCGTTGAACCGGCGTCGCGCTGGGTAGGCCGCAGCCGAGCACGGGCGGCGCATCCCCGACGATTGGCTGGCGCATGGCCCGAGAAGCGCGGCTGCTGCACGCATTCCTCGACTTCGCCGAGTCGCTGGCGGCCACCACCGCACCGTCGGACATCGCGATCGACCTGACGCAGCGGGTCGCCGGGCTCTTCGCGGTCGACACGGCCGTCGTGCTCGGCGAGGCCGGCGGATCGCTGCGCGCCGTGGCGTGGTCGAGCGAGCCCGGGCAGCGTCTCGCGGAGCTCGAGACCGAGCACGCCGAGGGACCGGGCCACGACGCGATCCGCGCCGTCGGCTGCATCATCGCCACCGACCGCGACGACGCCCTGCTCGCGCGCTGGCCCCGCTTCGCGCCCGAAGCCGCGCGCATCGGTCTGCGATCGTTCGCCGCGGTTCCGCTGCGCCGGAGCGGCGCCGCGCTCGGCGCGCTCGCGCTCGGCGCCACGAGTCCCGAGGCGCTCGCTCCCGACGACGTCGCCGTGGTGCAGGGGCTCGCCGACGTCACCGCGCTCGCGATCGACGAGGCGCGTGCGGCGCGCCACGCGCGTGTGGTCGCGGAGCAGTTGCGGACCGCGCTCGACGCGCGGGTGGTGATCGAACAGGCGAAGGGCGTCGTCGCCCATCGCGCGCGGGTGAGCGTCGACGAAGCCTTCGTGGGTCTCCGGCGCTACGCGCGCGGGCGCCATCAGCTCCTCACCGATGTTGCGCGCCGCGTCGTCGAGGGCGAGCTCGATCCCGAAGCCGTCGCGCACGCGCGGGCGCGCTGAGGCTCCGGACGGTGGTATCCGGCGATCAGGGATCGAAGCGGTAGCCGGCGCGGTGCACGGTGATGATGCGACGCGGCGCGTTCGGATCCGGCTCGATCTTGCGACGGAGCCGGCGCACGTGCTCGGTCACGGTCGCCTCGGTCTGCCAGTCGGCGCGCGATCCCCAGACGTGGCGCAGCAGGTCGGCGCGCGAGAACACGTGGCGCGGTGTGCGCGCGAGAAAGACGAGCAGGTCGAACTCGATCGGACTGAGCTGCACGTCGCGGTCGGCGACGGACGCGCGGCGCGCGTCGAGCTCGATCTCCAGGTCACCGAACGTCAGTATCTCCACCCGTGTGCGCGCCGCCGACCGGCGGGCCACCACGCGCACGCGCTCGGCGAGCTCGGCGGTGGAGAACGGCTGGATCACGTAGTCGTCGGCACCCAGTTGCAGCGCGCCGACGCGATCGTCTTCCTCCGCGTGCGGGCTCACGACGATGATCGGTGCGCCGGTCGCGGCGCGCAGGACGCGCAGCTCGGCGAACAGCTCGACGGAGCTCAGGTCGTCGTCGAGCACCACGACGTCGGGACGCTCCGACTCGAGCAGCACCAGCGCGCCGCGCGCGTTCTCCGCGGTCAGCGTCTCCGCGCCCACCGCATCGAGCGTCCCGACCACCGAGTCGGCGCGCACGTCGAGCGGACCGACGACGAGCACCCGACCGATCGGCTCCGGCGGCGGTACCGGAACCTCCGTGTCTGCGGAGTCGATGATCGTCAGGACGTGGAACCGGCCCCGACGCGTGGTCACCGGCTTGGCGCCGAGCCGCACCCGCCGCACGGTGGCGTCGGCGCGACGGGCGTCGACGCGACGGTTGCCGCCGGCATCCGCGGTCACCGTCAACGGATCGGCCGCCGGATTCGCAGGATCCGACAGCAGATCGCCGACGCGCATGCCCTCGAGTCGCGCGGCCGGATAGCCGAACCACGCTTCGGCGCGATCGTCGGCAAGCACGACGAAGCCTTCGTCGTCGGCGACCATCACGCCTTCACCACCGAGCTCGGCCACCAACCACGTGAGCACGTCGGCGAGCGCGACGTCGTCGACGTCCTCGGGATGATCGACGCGAGTCGAGCCCCCGCTCGGCGGGCGCTCGAGCGGTTCGTCGGCTTCGGAACCGTCCCCCAAGGTGCGGCCTGCCCGAGTCGGGCGTGCCGCCGGGGTCCGGGGCGGCGACGCGCGTACGAAGTACGACACGATGCTAACTCGCGCAACTGCGGGTGCGCGGCGATCACGAATCCCAACGTTGCGACAACCTCACACTTGTGGCGAGCGCTCGGGCTTATGGTTGCCAACGTGCCGCAATCGGAGGTGGGAACGATCGAGCGTGCGCTCGCAGTCGGAGACGCGATCGTCTTCGTCTACGACCCGGACGCCCGCACGTTCGAGCTCCGCGGCAGCGACATCGAGATCCTTGCGCTCGGCGTCGATGTCGGTGCCGACGTCGCGACCAAGCGGGTCACGCTGGACGCGTTGCTCCGGCGCGCGCGCCGCGACGATGCGAGCGCGCTCGTGCAGGGCATCGACGCGGCGCTCGACCGCGGCGATCCCTTCGAGACGGTCGTCGCGTTCGGCGAGCACGCGGCAACAACGTGGCTCGCGGTACGCGGGCGCCGCGACGACGGCGGGCGCGAGCGCGCCGCGATCGTCGGCACGATGCGCGACGTCAGCAGGTTCAAGCGCCTGGAGGTCGAGCATCTCGAGCTCGTCCGCACGACGGAGGCGATCCTGCAGACGAGCTCCGACGTGATCTCCATCGTCGACCGGGACGGCGTGATCCGCGAGATCGGCAGCGCCGCGGGTCGCGTCCTGGGCGCGGAGCCCGACACGCTCGTCGGCGGCACGGTGTTCGACTCCCCCGTCGTGCATCCCGACGACCGCGAGCGGATCCGCGAGGTCTACCGGCAGCTGCTCTCGGGCGAGATGGAGCACGAGGAGTCGCGCTACCGGGTGCGGACACCGGACGACGACCTGCGCGTCGTCGAAGGTCATCGCCGCGTGCTGCACGGGCCCAACGGCGACATCGACGGCGTCGTCGTCGTCGTGACCGACGTCACCGATCACGTCCACCTCGAGAACGAGCTGCGCGAAGCGCGCGCGGCCGCCGAAGCCGTCGGAAAGACGAAGGCCGAGCTCCTCTCCCGTATCGGCCACGACATGCGCACGCCGCTCAACGCCGTCATCGGCTTCGGCAAGCTCCTTGCCGGCGACGAGCTCGGCCCCGAGCAGCGCGACAACGCCGCGCAGATCGTGCAGGCCGGCGAGACCCTGCTCGAGCTCGTGAACGAGATGCTCGGCGCGCCCCGCGCGTCGACCAACGGCGCGTCCGGCAACGGTGCGTCCGGCAACGGTGCGTCGACCAACGGCGCGTCGACCAACGGCGACAGCGGCGAATCCGCGAGCGTGCGAGCGGAGAGACCCGCCGCGCCACCGAGCGAGCCCGACCAGACGGAGACGGCGACCGACACCTGCACCGTTCTCTATGTCGAGGACAACGCGTCGAACCTGCGGCTCGTCGAGCGGATCCTCGCCGGGCACGCGGAGTACTCGCTCGTCTCGGCGACGACCGGTCGCGCGGGGCTGCGGCTGGCGCGCGAGCGCCGTCCCGACCTCGTGCTGCTCGACCTCCACCTGCCCGACATCAACGGCGATGTCGTGCTCGAGCGGCTCCGGTCCTCACCCGAGGCGCGCGAGACGCCCGTGCTCATGCTCTCGGCCGACGCGACGCCGGCGCAGGTCGACCGGCTGCGCGAGCTCGGCGCGACCGACTACATGACGAAGCCGCTCGACATCGAGCAGTTCCTCGAGACGGTCGCGCGTCTCTGCGGGCGCCTCGACGGGTGACGTCGGTGATGTTCGGGGCGACGCGCTTCAGACGCGCTCGTTGACGATCGCGCGCAGCGCGCCGACGTCGAACGGCTTCTCGAGCAGCGGCCGGTCCAGCTGCTCGACGAACTCGAGCGCGGCCGCGGTGAACGCGCCGCCCGTGATGAACACGACGGCTTCCCGCTGCTCCGGCACCGACTGCCGCAAGCGCTCGTAGAACTCCATCCCCGTGACCTGCGGCATCATGAGATCGCACAGGATCACGTCGAAGCGCTGACCGGATTCGATCCAGCTCAGCGCCTCGTTCGCGTCGATCGTGCAGCGGACGTCGTGCTCACGCGTCAGCACTCGCTCGACGAGCACGCCGACCGACGGTTCGTCGTCGATGACGAGCACAGTCCCTCGCCGCGACGCGCCCGGTGTCTCGTCGACGCTCCCGATCACCGCCGCGGCGTCGACGTCGCTCGCGGCGACGAGGTGGACGCCGAACACGGTGCCCACGCCGAGCTCGCTCTCGACGCTGATCGTGCCGCCGAACGAGTGGATGATGCGATTGCAGATCGAGAGCCCGAGGCCCGTCCCGACTCCTGCGGGCTTGGTCGTGAAGAAGGGCGTGAAGAGCTTGTCGCGCACCTCGGGCGGAATGCCCGCGCCGGTGTCGGCGACCTCGACGAGCACCCGACCGCTGTCGTCGATGTTCGTCCGGACCGAGATCTCGTTGGCGTCGGCACGACCCTCGGGGATCGCCTGGGCCGCATTCACGATCAAGTTGAGGAACACCTGGCCGAGCCGGGACGCGTTCGCGCGCACGAGCGGCACGGGTTTGAACGACGTGCTCACGCGCGCGCGGTGTCGGATCTCGTTGCGGGCCATGCGGATCGAAGACTCCACGACCTGCTGCACGTCGATGGCAGCCTCTTCGTCGGTGTCGGATCGAGCGAACAGCTTCAGGTCGGCAGCGACGTCGCGGATGCGCTGCGCAGCTTCGAGCGCGTCGCGCATCTCCTCGACGATCTCCTGCAGCCGCGCCGACGACGACGAGTCGACCTCGAGCCCGACGATCGCCTGCTGCGCGAGCACGAGGTTGCCGAGCACGGCGCCGAGCGGGTTGTTGATCTCGTGCGCGACACCGGCCGCGAGCACACCCACGGACGCCATGCGGTCGGAGATCATCAGCTGTTCCTGCATGCGCGCGTGCTCTCGACCGGCCTCGGCCTCGTCGAGCTCGCGCGCGAGGAGCTGCTCGCGGATGTGGCGGTGCTCGTCCTCGAACTGCTTGCGGCGCAGCTGGGCCCGCACGCGCGCGGTGAGGACCTCGAACTCGGTCGACTTCTGGATGTAGTCGTCGGCGCCGGCGGCGAGCGCGTCGACCAACGACTCCGGGTCCTCCATCGCGGTGAGCATGATGAGCGGCACGTCGCGCAGCGTCGGGACCGCCTTGACGCGGCGACACGTCTCGCTGCCGCCGATGCCCGGCATCATGAGATCGAGCAGGATGCAGTCGACGGGTTGTGCACCGAGCAGCTCGAGCGCCTCCTCACCCGAGCGTGCGACCACGACGTCGTAGCCGTCGCCGCGCAGCTGACGGGCGAGCTCGTGCAGGTACGTGGCGCTGTCGTCGACCGCGAGGAGGCGTTGCGGCGCGAACGTGCTGCGCTCGCGGGCGCCGGGCACGGGCGGGAGCGCGTGGCGCAGCAGCGCGCCCAGCCGCGCGAGGACGACGGAGACGTCGTCCTCCTTGCGCATGAACGTGTCGGCGCCGGCGTCGAGCGCGCGCAGCTCGGCGCTGCCGTCCTCGGAGCCGGTCAACAGCACGCAGGGCACGCTGCGGAGCGCGCCGTCGAGGCGGATGCGCCGGATGACCGTGGCGCCGTCGGTGTCGGGCAGTTGTCCGTCGACGACGATCGCGGCCGGGCGGTGCACGGCCGCGATGCGCAGTCCGTCCTCGCCGGTGCCGGCGGTGAGCACGCGGTACCCGCCCTCTTCGCACGCGCGCCGGAGCTCTTCGCGGAACGTGATGCTGTCGTCGATGATCAGGATCGTCGTCGCGTCCGCGGGCGCTTCGACGCGCGCGCGGTGGAGCTCGTGCGCCTTGGCGACGACGTAGCGACTGTCGTACGGCTTGCCGACGTACTCGTCGGCGCCCGTGCGCAAGGCGCGCAGGCGGTCGCCGACCTCGGCTTCGGTCGACAGCATCAGGACGACCGCGTCGCGACCCGCGGGCGTGCGCCGCAGCTCGGCGAGCAGCTCGACGCCGTCGCCGTCGGGCAGCAGCACGTCGAGCACGATGACATCGACGCTCCGCTCGGCGAGGAGCGCGCGCGCCTCGCCCGCGGTCGCGCAGATCGAGGTCGTGCAGCCGGCCGCTTCGAACGCGGCCGCGAGGTCCATGCGCACCGTGAGGCTGTCGTCGAGGATCAACACACGGGGTGTCATCGGGCGTGCTCCCGGTTGCGCGCGTCGACGAGCGACGCGAGCGCGGGGCCGATCGCGCCGAGCGGCAGCACGTGCTCGACCGCGTCGAGCCGCACCGCCTCGCGCGGCATGCCGTAGACGACCGACGTCGCCTCGTCCTGCGCGATCGTGATGCCGCCGGAGTCGCGCATGAGCCGGAGGCCCGCGGCACCGTCGCGGCCCATGCCGGTGAGCAGGCAGCCCACCGCGCGCGGCCCGTACTCCTGCGCGACCGTCTCGAACAACACGTCGATCGAGGGCCGGCACGAGTGTCGCTCCGGCGCGTCGGACAGGTAGAGGCACCCGTCGCGAACACCGAGATGCCGCTCCGGCCGCGCCATGGCGACCGAACCCGCGAGGGCGCTCACCTCCATCCCGGCGCGCGCTTCGACGACCGGGCGGTCGAGCTGACCGTCCAACCACTCGACGAAGGCGGTGCCGAACGGCGCGCCAATGTGCAGCACGAACAGCGTTGGCAGGTCGAACGACGCGGGCAGGCCGCGCAGGACCTCGACGATCGCGCCCGGTCCGCCGGTCGACGCGCCGATCGTGACCACGGCCGGGCGCGTCGATCGCGCGATGCCCGGCGGTGGCGGCGCGACCGGCATGGAGTGACCGAGGAGCCGCGCGCGCGGATGCGTGATCACGCGAATGCGCGCCACACGCTTCACCGAGGACACGAGTCGGCGCGACCACTCGACCGGATCGGTATCGCGGTCGGGCTTCTCGAGCACGTCGACCGCGCCCGCCGCCAACGCGTCGTAGGTGTGGAACAGCTCACCGCGGTCGATCGACGACGACACGATCAGGATCGGGGTCGGACGGTGGGCCATCAGGTACTCGGTCGCCGCGAGCCCACTCACCTCGGGCATCATCATGTCCATCGTGATGACGTCGGGTCGCAGCTCGAGGCAGCGCGCGATCGCGCCCTGACCGTCGGCGGCCTCGCCGACGACCGTCAATCCGGGGTCGGCGTCGAGCACCGACCGGACGTGGGCCCGCACCGTCGCCGAGTCCTCGGCGACGAGCACGCGCAGGATCTTCTCGTTCTCGTGGATCATCTGCTTACCGGCTTGCATCTAGCGGACTGTCAGCTCTCGGACGCGCTCGAGCAGCACTCCCTGGTCGAACTCGCCCTTCGTGATGTATGCGCTCGCGCCCGCACCGAACCCGCGCTCGAGGTCTTCGGGCGCGTTGCGCGAGCTGACGAGGATCGCGGGCGTGGCGCGCAGCGCGGCGTCGGCGCGCGTCTGCGCGACGAACGTGAAGCCGTCCATGCCCGGCATCTCGACGTCGACGAGGAACAACGAGTGCGGGACCCGGCGGGCGACGTCGAGGCCCTCCTCGGCCGACGTTGCGACCTCGACGAGATAGCCGGCCGACTCGAGGATGCTCTGTTCCAACATCCGTGTCGTCAGCGAATCGTCGACGACGAGGATCGGATCGATGGCGCGCGGCTCGGCCGCACGCGCCCGGCGCGTGCCGCTGACCGCCTCGGCGACCAATGCGTCCGGCGCGAGCACGAGGCGCGGGTTGCCCTCGGCGTCGAACGCGGTACCCGACACCAGCGGCGTGTTGCGTACGAGCTCGGGCAGCGGTCGGGCGACGACGCCGGACGTGCCGAGCAGACGGTCGACACCGACCGCGACGACGCGTTCCCCCGCCGCGACCATCACGAGCGTGCACGGCACTCCCGCGGTGAGGTCGATCGTCGATCCGTCGAGCACCGCGGCGAGCGGGACGAACGGCACGACCGCGCCGTCGATCGTCACGACGTCGCCGTCGGCACCGACGTGGATCTCGCGCGGGTCGACCCGGCGGGTGCTCGCGACCGCGTCGAGGGGCAGCAGCATGCGCCGCTGACCGGCGTCGACCTCCAGGGCCTCGAACGCCGCGACGGCATGGGGAACGTCGAGCTCGATGGTCGTGCCCCGGCCCGCTTCCGTATCGACGCGGACATCGCCGCCGAGCCGCGTCGCGGCCTCGCTCACGACGTCGAGCCCGATGCCGCGGCCGGAGACCTCCGTCACCGCTGCCGACGTGCTGATCCCACCGGCGAGCAGCAGGCGTACGAGGTCGTCGCGTCCGAGCCGGTCGGCTTCGGCCTCCGAGAGCCCCTTCGCTCGCGCCTTCGCGCGCACGGCTTCGAGATCCACGCCGCGCCCGTCGTCGCGACACGCGAACACGATCCGCGCGTCACGCAGCTCGATCGAGACCGTGACGGTTCCTGCAGCCGGCTTGCCGGCGCGCGTCCGATCGGACTCGGTCTCGATGCCGTGCGCGACCGCGTTGCGGACCGACTGGTGGAGGGCACGCTGCGCGGTCTCGAGGATGTGGGCGTCGAGCCGGACGTCGCCGCCCTCCCCGACGAACTCGACCCGCTTGCCGAGCGCGCGCGCGACGTCGCGCGCGGCGCGCTCGAGATCGGTGAACAGCACGCGCGCGGGAACGAGCCGGATGCGCTCGACCGCGTCGCGCATCTCGCGCAGCTCACGGTCGACGCGCGCGACGCCGCTGTCGGCGTTGCGCGCGAGGTCTCCGATCAGGCGTCTCAGGTCAACCGCGGTCCGGCGTGCGCGTTCCGCGGTCCGCGCCGACAGGCCCTCGACCGCGTCGGGTCCGAGCACCGTCGCGAGCTGCGCCACGATGTCGTCGGCCAGGTCGCTCACCCGTCCGACCGCGCCGAGGTCACGCTCGAGCGCGCCGAGTCGCGAGTGCGTCTCGCCGAGCCCCTCGATCACGACGTCGAGCTCGGAGATGTCGGTGCGAACGCTGCGGGGCGCGGCCCCGGCCGCGGCGGCCGGCGGCGCCTCCGTGTCGTTCTCTGCGGCCGGCGGAGCGGCGCCGTCGGGGCCGGGCAGCACGTCGAGCGCGGCTCGGATCGCGTCGACGTACCCGAGCACGGATTCGACCGCGCGCACCGGAACCGCGTCCGTGCCCTCCCGGAACGGCTGCAACACCTCTTCCACCGCGTGCGCGGCGTCGGCGATCGCGGTCTGCTTCACCACCCGCGCCGCGCCCTTCAGCGTGTGCGCGTGCCGAAGCAGCATCGCGAGCGCGGCGCGATCGCCCTTCTCGAGGTCGAGCGCGCACTGCACGAGTTGCTCGACGAGCTCGCGCGCCTCGACGCGGAAGAACTGGTACGGATCGTTGGGCATGGTTGTCAGGCCGCCGACTGCGTTTCGACGAGGCGGGCGAGGTCCTTCGACAACACGTTGAGCTGCGACGCGGTCTGGAGGGTCTGCGTCGAGCTCGCCTCCGATTCCTTCGTACTCTGCGCGACGTTCGAGATCGCGAGGTTCACCTGCTCGACCGCGGTCGCCTGCTGCTTCGTCGACAGCTCGATCTCGCGCGCGGCCTCGGTCGTCGTCGTGACGAGATCGGCGATCTCGGCGAACGCTTCGGACACGTCGGCGAACTGCTCGTTGCCCGAGTCGACGGCCTTCGACCCGATCTCGATCGCCATGACGGTCGTGTTCACCGCGCCGCGCACGACCTCGATGAGCGAGCGGATCTCCTTCGTCGAGTCGGCGACCCGGTCCGCGAGCT
The DNA here is from genome assembly GCA_036271555.1 of Acidimicrobiia bacterium. NCBI lineage: Bacteria > Bacillati > Actinomycetota > Acidimicrobiia > Acidimicrobiia bacterium. The sequence continues at coordinate 46,043 of DATBAK010000059.1, read as the reverse complement.
TGCGGATCTCGTCGGCAACCACGGAGAACCGCTTGCCCGCTTCACCCGCGCCCGCGGCTTCGATCGTCGAGTTGATGGCGAGGATGTTCGTCTGCTCCGCGAGCTCGGTCACGATGTCGAGCACCGCGCCGATCTGTTGCGACTTCTCGCCGAGGGCGAGCATGTGGTCGACGATCACGTCGACCTGCTTGCGGATGTCGACGATCGACACCTGCGCCTTCCCGATCGTGTCGACACCGGAGCGCCCCGCGTCGGCCGTCTGGTCGGCGATCTGCGAGACGCGCTGCGCGCTCTCGGCGATCTGACGCGACGTCGCGAGCAGCTCACTGATCGTCGTGCTGATCTCGTTCATCGCGGTCGCCTGCTCACGGGCGCCCGAGGCCTGCTGGTTCGCGGTGGCCTGGAGCTCGCTCGACGAGCTGTTGACCTCGGAGACCGCGGTGCCGATCTGGCGGCGCAGGCTGCGCGTGAGCAGGAAGGCACACGCGGCCGCGAGCAGCGCGCCGATCAACGCGAGCAGTTCGACGAGGGTCGACGCGTGCGACGCGGTGTTGCTCGAGGCCTGCCGCGCCGCGACCAGGGAGGACTGCTCGTTCGACGCGAACGTGTCGATGTCGTTGTGCAGCTTCGTTCGCACCGGGTCGACGTCCCTCGACCACTGTTGCACGACCTGCGTCAGCGGCGTGCCGGACTTGCGCGCCGAGACGATTCGATCGATCGCGGCGTCGTGTGCCTGCTCGTCCGACACGATCGTCGCGAGGAGGGTGGCTTCGGTCCTCGTCGCCGACTGGCGCAGCGATGCCAGCGTCGAGTCGATGGCTTTGCGGTCCTGCGCGAGGCTGTCGAGGTACGTCGAGTCGGCCGTGAGCAGGTAGCCGCGCGTATCCGCGGCCTTGTTCGCGAGCGCGGTCTGCACCGTGTCGGCTGCATCGACCCGCTTCGCGTTCACGTTGATGACGCGGTCCTTGCTCGACACCACGTGCTTCAGCGTCACGACCGCGACGACGTCGACCACGAGCGTGATCACCACCACGGCGGCGAACCCCGCCGCGATCTTGCGCCCGAAGGTCAGGTTGCGGGTCATCGTCGACTTCCTTCTCTTGACGGCCACGCGGGCCGTTCGATTCGATCGAGCACGGTTGAGATCGAGACGATCGGACGGATCGTCTCGCCGGCGTCCAACACCTCGCGCCACGGCGTGTCGGCACCCGCGTCGCGGGCGACCGCGATCTGATCCGGGCGCGCCTGCACGTGGCCGTCGAAGCGGCCGAACGCGAGGGCCACGGCCGGGTTTGCCGCGGTCGCGACGATCCAGCGGCACGCGACCGCCATCGGCGCGCCGAGCAGTGCGGCGACGTCGTAGACCACGACGACCGCGCCGCGGAAGCCGGCGAGCCCGCGCACCCCCGCGGGTGCGGCGGGCAACGGCGTGACCGGCTTGTCGACGTATAGGCCTGCGAGCTCGGAGAGCCGCAGCGCGTACGGGTCGTCGCCGACCGCGATCGCGAGCAGATCGACCCCCTGCTCGAGCTCGACGAGCGGCGGGAGCGCGAACACCGAGTCGAACTCGGTGCGCAACGCATCGACGTGTGTCCCTGTCGGTACGACGGCGGTCACGACGTCACACCCGCAGCCAGATCGTTGCGGCACAGCGCGATCAGCGCACCGCGACCGAAGCCACCACCGAACAGGAGCAGTCGCGACGCGTCCTCGCGCTCGAGCAATACCGCGGCGGCGTCGAGCTCGTGGCGCGCCGCGCCGTCGTCGCCCGTGCGCCGGGCGAGGAGCCCGAGGTGCAGGCGCGCCATCGCGAAACCCGGATCGAGGTGGACCGCCATGCGATCGTGCTCGACCGCGCCCGCGAGGTCGCCCGCGCTTTCGCGGCACAGCGCGAGCACGTAGTGCGCGCCCGCACTGAGGTCGTCGACACCGAGGAGGGTCCGGCACGTCGCTTCCGCGCCTTCGACCATTCCCGCGTGCACGAGCAGGACCGAGCGCAGCAAGAGCACGTCGGCATCGTGGCCGGCCTCCGTCGGCAGACCGTCGACGACGCGCAACGCGTCGACGAACCGCTCCTCGCGCAGCAGCGCATGCGCGTCAGCGAGATCCCAGGAAGCGGGCCGGTCGAGCGCGCGTTCGCGCGCGGGAAGCGCCGCGGCCAGACGCGCGACGCGCTCGGACGCGCGTTGGATCGCGTCGGCCCATTCTCCGGTGGCGACCGGCGCGCCGGTCACGGGACGGGTCACGAACTTCGGTGGGGCGACCTCGCGTCCACGCACCGGCTCGGCCCGCCGCCGGTAGTAGAAGGTGCCGTGGGTGTGACACAGGTCGAAGTCCTGCGACAGCCCGCGCAGCGTCTCCGCGTGGCCGAGGAAGCAGTAGCCACCGGGAGCGAGCGCACGGGCGATGCGCGCGACGACCGCTCGCGCCCGCTCGGGCGTGAAGTACATGAGCACGTTGCGACAGAACACGACGTCGTAGACGGCGTCGCCCCAGAGTGGCGCGTCGGTCGCGGCGAGGTTGTGGCGTTCGAACGAGACCGCGCCGCGGATCGCGTCGTCGAGCGCGACGCCGCGCGACGTCGAGGTGAACCAGCGCGCCTGCATCTCGACCGGCGTCTCGCGCAGCGACCAGCGCGAGTAACGCCCGCGGCGCGCGCGTTCGAGGACGGCCGGGTTCAGGTCGGCGGCGCGGATCCCGACGTCCCAACCGGGCTCGATCAGGTCGCGCAGCACCATTGCGATCGTGTACGGCTCCTCCCCCGTCGCGCATCCGGCTGAGAGCACGCGCAGCGTGCGGGTCGCCGCGCGCTCCTTGACGCGTTCGGGCACGACGGTCTCGGCGAGCGCGTGGAACTGCTCGATGTTGCGGAAGAAGTAGGTCTCGGCAACGGTCAGCGCGGCGGCGAGCACACCGAGCTCGTCGTCGCCCACTTCGCTCGCGGCGACGGCGTAAACGTACGACAGGGGCGTGCAACCGGTCGCGGCCGCGCGCCGACGCAAGAGGTCGGCGAGCAGCTCGTCCTTGGTGTCGTCGAAGCAGAGTCCGAAGCGGCTCGCGACCGCATCCCTGAATGCTTCGACCTCGGTTGTTCCGATCATGCAGGCCCCCGCCCGTCCCCTTTTGGTCGCACTCGCTTCGCTCGCCGCTCCTGACGCCTCAGTCCCCGGGTCGACCTTTCAATCCGAGCCGGTTGCGTGCACGAGGCTCCACACCGATTCGGGCACGAGTCGCGACTCGCGCAGCACCACGAGCAGCTCGGAGTCGAGGACGCCGAGCGACTCGATCACGGCGCCCGTCGCGACCTCGAGCAACGGCGGCAGCTCGTGCACCGACCCGTCGTCCATCGGCGCGACGCCGGTCACCTCGTCGACCGCGAGCGCGACGACCCGGTTCTCGATCATCAGTGTGACGAGCCGCCCCGCACTCGACGCCGTCGAGCCGAGCAGCCGCGCGACATCGACGACCGGAACCGCGCGACCGCGGATGATCGACACGCCCACCACGAAATCGGGCGCGGTCGCGAGCGGCTCGTACGGCAGTACGCGCATCGTCTCGACGACGTGCTCGATCGGCAGCGCGCACCGCCGGTTCCCGACCCGGCACACGAGGTAGCGACCGACGGACTCGTCGAGCTCCCGTGTGGCCTCCAGCACGGTGGTCATCGCGCCGCGCCTCCGGCACCCGCGGCGACGAGCGCCGCCGCGTTGCCCGCGACGTCGGCCTCGTCGTAGCCGGAGCGAGGCATGTCCTCCCACTCCTTGCTCGTGCTCGTGATCGCGTTGAACAGGCCGCGTACGCGCCACCATGCGTGCAGCTGCCGGAAGCCGACGTTCTCGAGCAACGCCGCGCCGAGGCCCGCACCGAGGTCCTTCCACGCCGCGTAGCGGTGGAAGGAGAACTCCTCGACCGTGAGCGCCGAGAACGACAACAGGATCCCGTAGCCGATCGCGGTGACGGCGAAGATCGCCGCGAACTGCACGTCGACGACCCCGACGATCAAGCCGAGGATCACGGCGAAGACGCCCGTGAGCTCCACGACCGCGCCGAGCAGCTCGAACACGAGGTAGTACGGCAGCACGACCATGCCGATGAACCCGTACTTCGGGTTGCCCATCATCGAGCGGTGCTTCCACAGCACTTCGGCGAGACCGCGCGACCAGCGTCGGCGCTGCCGGCCGAGCACCTTGAGCGTGTCCGGCACCTCGGTCCAGCAGACCGGCTCGGACACGAACACGAAGCGGTAACCGCGCTTCGCCTTGCGCATCGAGTGGTGCAGCCGCGCGACGAGCTCCGCGTCCTCACCGAGGCAGTGCAGGTCGAGCCCGCCGACCTCGACGAGCGCGTCGCGACGGAACATCGCGAACGCACCCGAGAGAATGAGGAGACCCGACATGCGGCCCCACGCGGTGCGGCCGAGCAGGAACGAGCGCAGGTACTCGACCACCTGGATGCGCGCGACCCAACCCTTCGGCATGCGGGGGTCGAGGATGCGACCGCTCGCGACCTCGGAGCCGTTCGCGGCACGGATGACGCCGCCGGAACCGACCGTGTTCACCGGGTCGTCGACGAACGGCTTCACGACGCGCAGCAGCGCGCTCTCGTCGAGCAGCGAATCGGCGTCGATCATGCAGACGAGCGGGAACGACGCCGCGTTGATGCCGACGTTCATCGGGTCGGAGCGCCGGCCCACGTTGTCCTTGCGGATCACGAGCAGCTGCTGACCGTCACGCGGCGCGTACACCGCGTTCACCGGCGCGATCGTCGGCACGTCCTCGGGGATGACTCGCTCGATCTGTACGAGGTCGAACTCCTCCTGCATGCGCCCGAAGGTGTTGTCGGTGGAGCCGTCGTCGATGACGATGACCTCGAACTCCGGGAACCGCAGCCCGAGCAGCCCGCGGACGGTCTCGACGATCGTCGGTTCCTCGTTGAACGCGGGCACGAGGACCGTCACACCCGGTGTGAGCGGGTTGCCGAAGATCGAGTCGTACCCGGCGAAGTCGACGCGGCGCACGGTCTTGCCGACATCGAAGCCGGCGAGCGCGATCAGGAACAGGTAACCCGAGTTCAGCGCGACGAAGTAGAAGATCACGAACACGTCGAACCAGTGCAGGACGTTCTTCAGAACATTCATGCGGCCCTCCCAGATCGCACGGCGCGAGCGTCGGCGGCGCTGAGCGCGCCGCGCGCGTACTGCGACGCGGTGTCGCCTTGACGCGCAATGTCGTAGAGCGCGGCGCGACCCGGACCGCCGAGACGCGTGAGCGCGTCCGCCGCGTTGCGGGCCACGATGTGTTCCTCGTGGCCGACCGCGGCGACGAGCGCCTCGAGTGCCTTCGGGCTGCCGACCTGTCCGAGCGAGCGTGCCGCGGCCGCGCGCAGCGGCGCCGGCGTCTCGCCCGAGAAGCAGCCGATGAGCGTGTCGATGCCGCCCGGATGTCCGATGCGACCGAGCGCCGCGACGGCCGCGGTGCGGACGTCGGGATTCTCGTCTTCGCGCGCCATCTCGGTCAGCGCACCGACCGCGGCGAACGCGCCCTGTACGCCGAGCAGCTCGGCGGCGATGCGCCGCGCCTGCGGCGACTCGTGCGTGAGCCCGAGCTCGCGCAGCGGTTCCTCGGCCGGGGGCCCGATGTGCAGCAGCGACATCGTCACCACACCGGCCGGAATCGGGTGCTCGGCATCGAGTGAGTCGAGCAGCGGTGCGACCGCCTCCGCGAGACCCATGCGGCCCAGCGCACGCGCCGCGACGCTGCGCAGCTCTTCGTTCCGGTCGCGCAGCGCGGTGGTCAGGTCGTCGTACGCCGCGGGGACTGCGGTGGCGCCGAGCAGCTCCGCGGCCCGGGCCCGCTTGACGACGCCCCGCCCGCGCAGATCGCGTTGCGCAGCCTGCACGAGACCACGGGCCTCGAGCATCTGCACGACGGCGGCACGGTCCTCGCCCCGCAGCTTCGTGAGCAGCGACGCGGTGACCGAGTCGAGCACGCGACCCTCACGACCGCCAACGGTCGCGAGCTCGCCTTCCTGCTCGCCTTCGCTCGCGAGCAGCTTCAGCAACCGGGGACGGACCTCGGCCTCGATGCGCTCACGCCGACGGTCGGCGGCGTCGCGCATGCTCTTACGGATCGCGGTGCCGATTGCGAGGACCGCGAGCACGGCCGACACGGCGAAGAGCGCGTCGACAACGGCTTGATGGATCGTCACGGCACGTCACCCCACCCGCGACAAGACCGCTTCGACGCGACTCGCGAGCTCGCGAGGGCTGAAGGGCTTGACGATGTAGTCATCGGCGCCGGCCGCGAAGCCACGCTCGATGTCGGCTTCCTGCGCGCGAGCGGTGAGCAGGATCACGGGCACGCCCGAGTGGTCTCCGCCCTCGCGCAGCATCTTGCAGACCTCGACGCCCGTGAGCTTCGGCATCATCCAGTCGAGCAGCACGAGGTCGGGCTGCAACTGCATCACCGCGGCGAGACCCGTCTCGCCGTCGGCCTCTGCGTGCACCTCGAAACCCAACTGCTCGAGCTTGAACGCGACGAGCTCGCGGATGTCCTGGTCGTCGTCAACGACGAGAATCGACGTCATGGCGCTGTCCTTCCTGGTGTGAAACGTCGTCGCTCGCGTGAACGACGGGATGTTGCGGCTCGGCCGGGATGGTCATGGTCACCGTCGTGCCGATGTCGGGCGTCGAGTCGAGACGGATCGAACCCCCGTGCCCCTCGACGATGTTCTTCACGATCACGAGCCCGAGGCCCGTGCCCTGCGTCTCCGACTTCACCGACGTCGACGAGCGGAAGAACGGCGTGAAGAGCCGCTCCTGCTCGTCGAGGGGGATGCCCACGCCGGTATCGGCGATGCTGACCATCACCTCGTCGTCGACGCGATCGGTCGTCACGGTGACGCGCCCGCCCGCCGGCGTGAACTTCACGGCATTCGACAGCACGTTCAGCAGCGCGCGGTCGAACTGCGCGGCGTCGGCGAGCACGATGCCCGGGTTGTGCAGGAAGTCGACCTGGAGCGTGATGTCGCGCTCCTGCGCGGTCGGCAACATGGCCCTGATCGCGCCGCGAATGAGCGGCACCGCCTCGACGGGACCGGGCTCGATGTCGAACGCTCCGGCCTCGATGCGCCCGATCGTGAGCAGGTTGTCGATCATCAACAGGAGCCGGCGCGTGTTGCGCTCGACCACGTCGAGCATCGACTGCTGCCTCGGCGTGAGCTCGCCTCCGCCCTGGTCGACGAGCATCTCGACGTAGCCGCTGATGCTCGTGAGCGGCGTGCGCAGCTCGTGCGAGACGGTCGCGACGAACTCGGTCTTGAGGCGGTCGAGCTTCTGCAGGTCCTCGACCATGCGCTGCTCGCGTGAGATCGCGTCGCGCAGGTTCGTGTTGGCGCGCGCGAGGTCGGCCATGACCTGCTCGCGCTCCTCCTCTGCGATCTTGCGGTTCGTGATGTCGCGCGCGACGAGCTCGAGCCCCGTGATCTTGCCCGTCACACGGTGGCGCGTGGCCGCGGAGCTCGCCTCCACCCACACCTGCCCGCCTTCCGCGGTGACGAAGCGGTGGGTCGTCGCGATGTCCGCGCCCGAAGCCAGCGAGCGGCTCCGGGCGCGAATGAACTCCACGCGGTCGTCCGCGTAGACGAGATCGTCGCAGCACCGGCCGTACAGGTCGTCGGGTTCGAACCCGAGGATGTCGCGCGCCGAGGGCGACGTGTAGAGGATGACGCCGTCGGTATCGGTGAGCAGGATGATGTCGGGCGACGACTCGACGAGCGCCTGGAGCTGCGCGCTCTCGCGCAGTGCGTTCTGGATGTCGCGCTTCGCACGGAGGTCCCGCATGAAGGCGCTGAAGATCCGGCGGCCGTGGTCGTCGACGATCCAGATCGTCATCTCGACCGGGATGTCGCGCCCGTCGCGGTGCCGACCGGTGAGCTCGATCCACTCGCCGAGCAGCGGCGCCTCACCCGCGCTCGCGAACCGGCGCATGCGATCCTCGTGCGCCTCACGGTGGCGCGGCGCGAGCACCGTCGAGGTGAACGGCTTGCCGATGATCTCGTCCCGCCGCCAGCCGAACAGGACCTCGGCGTGCGTGGTCCACTCGGTGACGAGCCCTTCGGCGTCCCACGCGACGAACGCGTCGTTCGCAGATTCGACGAAGGTGCGCAACGGGTCGGCCGAGAAGCTCCGGCGCAGCTGCGCGCGCACGCGCACGACGAGCTCGTCGGGTTCCACCGGCTTGGTGAGGTAGTCGTCGGCGCCGAGCTCGAGCCCGCGTACGCGGTCCGAGAGGTCGGCCTCGCCGGTGACGAGGATCACGGGAATGTTCACCGTCTCCGGATTGGCGCGCAGCTTCCGCACGACCTCGAGTCCGGTGATGCCGGGCATGTGGTTGTCGAGGATCACGACGTACGTCGGGTCCTGCTGCAGGATCTCGAGCGCGGCCGCACCGTCTTCCGCGACCGTCGTCTCGATACCGGCACCGTTCAGCACACGCGAGAACAGCGTCCGCAACATCGAATCGTCATCGACGATCAGCGCGCGCGGCGCGCTCGCGCCGAAGGGCACCATGCGACGCGCGTCGCCGCCCGTCGCGTTTCCCTCCCCGCCGATGTCGTCGTGCATGTTCCCGCCTCGTTCGCCTCTCCGAGCAATGGAGAGCGCTGGCGTCTTGTCGGCGACACAACGCGGCAGTTCAACCACGGAATTCACAACGATTCGTCACACGGGCGCGCGGTGCCTCGCCGCGCGTCGACGACGCCCCGAGCACGCTCCGTAGCCGCAATTCGACGGCTACGATCCGACTGCATTCGGGGGAGAGGCAAGCGGGCCAACATGTCGATTCGCGCGACGGACTCGAGATCTCGGCGCTTCGGCCGCCTTCACGAGTAGCAATCGATGCGCGACCCAGCTTCACGGGCGGACACGATCGACCTCACCACACAAGAACGGGCGGCGCTGGTCGACGACCTCGCGCTCAATCTGCCGATCGGCGTGATCCTGGCGACGCGCGAGCCGTACCGCGTCGTGTGGGCGACCCACGCGAGCGCCGAGGTGATGGGCCTCCCCTACGACGAGATCCTCAAGGGACCGGAGGCGTGGATCGATCGCCTCGATCCCGATGGCGCGCAACGCGTGCAGCGCCACCTCGAACGGGTCGCCGACGAGCCGCGGAAGGTCGACCTCGACTACGTGATCCACCCCGTGCACGGCGGGCCCCGCCGCGTCCACGTCACGAGCACGCCGCTCTTCGACGCGAGCGGCACCTACTCGAGCCGGCTGGCGATCATCGACGCCGTCGAGGTGCCCGAGGTGCGAACGCGCGAGCACGCGGCCAAGGTCGCGTTCCTCGCCGAGCTGAGCCACGAGATGCGCACACCGTTGAGCTCGATGCTCGGCTTCGCGGAGCTGCTCACCAGCTCGACGCTCAACGAGAAGCAGCACCGCTGGGCGACGCTCATGCAGGAGAGCGGCGCGCAGCTCGTGAGCCTGCTCGACACCGCGCTGTATCTCGCGCGCCTCGAGGATCCGTCCGGCTCGCTGATGCGCGAGCACGTCGACGTCGACACGGCGGTCGGCAAGGCCCTCGACGTGCTCGAGCCCCTGGCCGGTGAGCGCACCATCACGTTGCACACCGACGCGCGCGCCGGCGGCCCGGTCACCGCGACGGGGAACGCGCAACGCCTGCACCAGGTGCTGCTGAACGTGCTCACCAACGCGTTGAAGTTCGGCCCCGAGGGGAGCACCGTCACCGTCACCACGTCGCTCGACGGTCGCGTCGCCGCGGTCGACGTGCACGACAGCGGGCCCGGCATCGACCGCGCGCAGCGCGAGCGCATCTTCGAGCCGTTCGAACGGCTCGACGCGAGTCGACGCGGTGTCGCCGGCACGGGGCTCGGGCTGTGCGTGAGCCGCGCCTTGATGGAGGCGATGGGCGGATCGCTCGACGTGATCGAGACCGACGAGCCCGGCGCGACCTTCCGGATCGCGCTGCCGCTCACGCCGGACCGGCTACGGCTCGAACCGGTACCCGGCGCCGCGCACGGTCACGATCCAGCACTTCCCTCCGCTTGACGGCTCGAGCTTGCGCCGCAGCCGGCGCACGTGCTCGGTCACGGTCGCGGGCGTCTGCCACCCGGCATCGGAGCCCCACACCGCACGCAACAGGTCCGCGCGCGAGAACACGCGGCGCGGCGAGCTCGCGAGGAACACGAGGAGCGTGAACTCGAGCGGTGTCAGCGCGACGACCTCACCGTCGACGCGCACTTCGCGCGCGCTGAGGTTGATCTCGATGCCGTCGAACACGAGTGATTCCGTGCGGGACGAGGGATTCGACCGCCGCAGCACCGCGCGCACGCGCTCACCGAGCTCGCGTGGCGAGAACGGCTTGACGAGGTAGTCGTCGGCACCGAGCCGCAGTCCCTGCAGGCGGTCGCCCTCTTCGGCGCGGCCGCTCACGATCACGACCGGGATGTCGCTCGCGCGCCGGAGCTCCTGGAGCAGATCGAAGCCGCTCATCGACGGCAGCCCGAGATCGAGCACCACCGCGTTCAGCGGCTCGCCCCGGATCGCCTGCAACGCCGCCGCGCCGTCGGCGCACGTCGTTGTCGAAAAACCGTGCGCCTCGAGAGCTTCGACCGCCAGCTCACGCGCCGACTCGAGGTCTTCCACCACGAGGACGCGAGCCTGGGCACCCACCATGACGTTCACCCCCACTCCTTCGGTCAACCTGCACCGGTTATACGCCCTATGAGCAGAAGCCACTCGTCGTTGAGCCAACGTTGATGTAACGAGCGCGCGCCGCGCGCCGCGCGTCGCGGTTCGGGAGGCCCGTCGCGCTCCCGGTAGCGTTCGCGCCGTGAGCGACTACGTCATCCCCGAGCCGGAACCCAAGGAGATCGACGAGAAGCTCTCCTTGGAGCTCCGCCATCTCGCCGCGAACGCCGTGCTCATCGGGAAGCCGTCGGGTGCCGAGCAGTGCGAGAACTGCTTGTACTACCTCGAGCCGACCGCCGATCTGTCGTACTGCTGGCACCCGAAGCTGCGCATCCTCGTGGGCGCACAGTGGTGGTGCCAGTGGTGGGAGAAGATCCCCGAAGCGGGCTAGACCGAGCCGCCTTCGGGGCGCTCGTCCTGCAGTTCGAGGAGGAGCTGCGACTCCTCGAGCGACGCGTCAGGTCCGTAGCCGATCACGAGCGACCCCAGCGCGCCGCACTCCGGGCACCGGAGCGCGATCACCGCGAGCATGTCGTCGGGATCGGATGCGCCCTCGAGCCGGCGCAGTGACTCGATCGCCGCGCGCGTCCCCGCGAACTCCCGCCGGCACGTGAGGCACTGCAGGCGGGCGAGCTCGAGCACTCGGAACTGGCCGGTGTAGCCGGCGGCCTCCAGGGCCGCGACCGCCTCGGTCAGCGTTTGCGCGTCCTGCGCGACGGGCGTGGGGGTCGGCTCTTGGTCGGGAGTCACGGGTCCTCCAGTACCGCGGCGTGGGTCGTGGTGAAACCGTCACGGCCTGAGGCGCAGGTCAGCATCTGGCCACTACGCTCTGCGGCCATGTCCCGCGGTGCGCCGGTCACGGACGAAGCACCGCACGGCGGTGCGCCGAGCGCGCCATCACACGCCCTCGGCGCGCCCGACCGGCTCGAACGCCCCACTCCGGCTGCGAAGCGGCGCCGGACTTCGATGGTGCACGCGGGATCGGTCGCCGTGCTCGTCGTCGGCCTGCTCATCACGAGCACGCTGTCGCTCGGATCACAACATCTCCACGAGAGCAACGAGCGCCGGCTGCTGCATCAACGGGCGCTCGAGGCGGCCGCGGTCGTCGGCGCCGCGATCCCCGACATCCAGACGCCGCTCGCGACGGCGGCAGTCCTCGCCGCCGCGACCGCAGGATCACCCGGACCGTTCCGTCAGGTCCTCGCGCCGATGGTCGGCTCGGGCCGGTTCACGAGCGCCACGCTCTGGTCGGTGTCGCCCACGTCGTTGCGGCGGGTCGTCACGGTCGGGACCGCGCCCGAGCTCGCGAGCGAGTCGTCCGCCGCGATCGCGCGGGTGCTGCGCCCGCCCAAGAGCCAGGGAACGATCGTCATCAACGACCTGCTGAAGGCGCGCGATCGGCGGCTCGGCTACGGCTACGCCGCGCCCGGCGCGGGCACGCACTACGTCGTCTACGTCGAGGCGTCGCTGCCTGCGGGTCGGCGCGCGCGCGTCGACACGAACTCCGCGTTCTCCGATCTCGACTACGCGCTGTTCCTCGGTCGTCGTGCCGATCCCGACGAGCTGATCGCGACGAGCACGGGCGGCGCGCTGCTCGGCGGCCGGCGCTCGTCGCAGCTCGTGACGTTCGGTTCCGCGCAGATCCTCCTCGTCGTCCAGGCGCGCGGCGAGCTCGGTGGCGAGCTGCTCGCGCGGCTGCCGTGGGCGCTGGCGCTCGCCGGCCTCGTGCTCACCCTCGCGGGTGCGTTCCTCGTCGAGCGGCTCTCGCGCCGCCGCGACCACGCCGAATCTCTCGCGCGCGAGAACGACGAGCTCTATCGCGAGCAACGCAACGTGACGGTCGCACTTCAGCACGGGCTGTTACCCGATGTGCTTCCCGACGTTTCCGGCGTCGAGCTCGCGGCGCGCTACGTCGCGGGCGCGGAGGGCTTCGATGTCGGTGGCGACTGGTACGACGTCGTCGAGCTCGACGACGGTCGCGTCGTGTTCGTCGTCGGCGACGTATCCGGACACGGGCTGCGCGCCGCGACGACGATGGCCGAGCTCCGCTACGCGTTCCGCGCGTACGCGATGCAGGGCGACGCTCCGGAGACGATGCTCGCCAAGGTCGCACGGCTCATCAGCGTGGCGCGCGACGGGCACTTCGCGACGGCCGTCTGCGGCGTCGTCGACGTGGCCGGCCACCGCATGACGTTCGCGAACGCCGGCCATCCCGAGCCGTTGCTCGTCGCCGGCGGCGACGCCCGGTTCCTCCCCTCGCCGATCGGCGCGCCCCTCGGGGTCGAGACCGGAGCGCCCTATAGTGCCGTCTCCGTTGAGATCCCGATGGGTGCGACCGTGCTTGCGTACACCGATGGCCTCGTCGAGCGGCGAGGAGAACACCTCGACATCGGCCGCGAGCGGCTCCGCCAGGGATCGCTCGGCCTCGACGGTTCGCTGTCCGATCGGCTCTCGAGCATCCTCGCCACGTCGATCCCGACCGGATCAGCCGACGACACCGCGCTGCTGGGACTCCGATGGCTGAGCTAGAGGAGAGCGGATCGACGGCGAGCATCGAGTGCACGCAGAACAACTCGGACCCGCGGCTCATCAGCATCCGCGGCGAGGTCGACATGTCGAACGTCGTGACGGTCGAGACCGACCTCAGCGGCGCGCTCGCCGGTCACCCTGCACAGGTGGTGTTCGACCTGTCGGGGCTGAGCTTCATCGACAGCTCCGGCATCGCGGTGCTGCTGCGCGCCGCGGAGAAGACCGATTCGATCCGGCTTCGCAACCCGTCGAGCGTCGTGCAACGCATCCTCGAGGCGACCGGGCTCACCGACGTCCTGCCGATCGAGCCATGAGTGCCGAGCGCACGTTCCCGCACGCCGTCGAGTCGATCGGACGCGCGCGCCGCTACGCGCTGGAGGCGCTCGGCGAGGCGCCAACCGACATCCTCGACTCGATCGCGGTCATGGTCTCGGAGCTCGCGACGAATTCCGTGCGCCACGCGGCGAGCCCGTTCACCGTCGCCGTCGATCGCGATCATCAACGCGTTCGCGTCGCCGTGAGCGACGACGGCTCCCGTCTGCCGAGCCTGCGCACGCCCGAGCCGCGCGAGTACTCGGGTCGTGGTCTGCAGATCGTGCGCGCGCTCGCCGACGAGTGGGGCGTCACCGAGAACGTGGGTCGCCCGGGGAAGACCGTGTGGTTCGTCGTGACGATCGCACCGCGCGTGACGCGCGGCGGCGACGCGACGGCGACAACACGTCCTGCGAGCGCGTCGACGGGCCCCGGGCACGCGTCGAGTGGTGCCGCGCGGCCGCGATCGAACCCGCCACCGCGCGATGCGCCGCGCCGCGGTCCGGCCTGTCGCGCCGCTCGGCTGTTGAACGCACGCCGTTCCGGGTAAGGCGGGTGGCGTGACGCACACACCCGGTCCCGATCGGCGCGCCGCCGAAGGCGAAGAACCGGTCGAGGAGCTCGCCGACGAGGCGAAGACCGAGAATCCCGATCCGACGACGGCGCGCGAGACCTTCGAGCTCGAGCTCATGGAAGAGGGACGATCGGAGGAGGGTGAATCCGTCGAGTTGACGGACGAGCCCGACGATCCGTCGTCGTGATGGACGTCGACGTCGCCTGGATCGAGGTCACAGGCCCGCCCGAAACGCGGCTCGTCCGCATCGGCGGTGATCTCACCGTGCGCAGCCTTCCCGACATCCAGCCGACGCTGATGACATCGATCGAGAGCGCCGACACGGTGACGATCGACCTCACCGAGCTCGAGTTCTGCGATTCCGGCGGAATCGGGATGTTCATCGCAGCTCAGGGCAAGGCGGACGCGTACGAGACCGTGCTCGCGCTCACGAACCTGCAGCCGCCGGTTCGCCGCCTCTTCCGCGTCACCGACCTCGAAGCTCGCTTCGGCCTGTTCGATTAGTTCTGGTCGGGCGCGCACGCTTCGCCCTCCTCGACGCCTCAGCCACCGGTTCGGGCGGGCCGCAACGCGACCCGCCCGTTCGTGCGCGCACCACCTGATGCTCGTCAGGCTCACGCCCCTCGCGCGACGTTGGCGCGACGATCGGTGTCCTCGGAGCGGCCGGTAAAGTTCGCGGGTCGGACGTTGAGCGACCAGCGCAACCGGCAGCAATCGGACGAGGACGCGATGCCGATGCGCGAGCACTGGGCCGGTTCGAGGTCGTCACGATGACCGGCGTGGAGTCGGTGAACGAGTCGTTGCTCGCGGCGACTCCGATCTCCGATCGATCGGTCCTCGACGCGCTGCGGCGCGCCGTCGTCGTGACCCGCACCGATGGAGAGATCGTCACGTGGAACCGCGCGGCCGAGGATCTCTACGGTTGGACCGAAGCCGAGGTGGTCGGGCGTGACGTCTTCGAGCTGATGATCCCGGTGAGCGAGCTCGATCGAGCCGAGGACGTCCGGGCGCGCGCCGTTGCCGGCATGGATTTCGCCGGCGACTTCACGGTGACGCGGCGCGACGGCAACTCGCGTTTCGTGCACACGTTCGTTCGCGGGGTCGTCGCGCCTGACGGAACGGTCGAAGGCATCGTGGCCGTGTCGGAGGACGTCACCGAGCAGCGGCTGCTCGACCGACGGGCGCAGGATCTCACCGAGCGGCTCGCGCTCGCGCTCGACGCCGGCGGCTTCGGCACCTGGCGGTGGGACCTCGAGCGGGAGGTCGTCGAGTGGGACGCCCCCCTCGAACGGCTCTTCGGTCTGCTGCCGGGCACGTTCGACGGTACGTACGACTCGTA
This sequence comes from Acidimicrobiia bacterium, assembly GCA_036271555.1. NCBI lineage: Bacteria > Bacillati > Actinomycetota > Acidimicrobiia > Acidimicrobiia bacterium. Next base: position 30,575 of record DATBAK010000059.1, on the reverse strand, counting down.
CCTCGCGCTGCTGCATCCCGACGACCGCGCCGCGACCGCCACGACGGTCGAGGAGGCCGTGCGAACGCGACAGCCCTACGTCGTCGATCACCGCGTGGTGTGGCCCGACGGCAGCGTGCACTGGTTACAGGGGAAGGGCCGCGTCACGGTCGACGCCGCGGGCAACGTCACCGGCACGATCGGATGCACCGCCGACGTGACCGAGCCGATGCGGCGCGCGCTCGCGCACGAGCGCGATCACGACCTCGCGCTCGCGGCGGCGGAGATCGAACGTCTCGGCCGGGAACGGCTGCAGTTCCTCGCCGACATCAACGACGCGTTGAACCGCGCCGACACCGAGCTCGAGGTGCTGACGAACGTCACCCGCGCCGCGGTGCCGTGGCTGGGTGAGTGGTGCGCGATCGTCGTGCTGCCCGACGACGGCGAGGGCCGGCCGATGATCGAGGTCGCGCACGCCGATCCCGCGATGGAACCGTTTGCGCGCGAGATGCAAACAACGTTCCCCTTCGACATCGACGCGTCCACCGGTGTCGGCGCGGTGGTGCGGACCGGACGGACGGAGTTCCTGCCCGAGGTCGACGAGTCGACGCTGCACCACGCGCCGATCACGAACGAACAACGCGAGATCGCACGCCGCCTCGCGTTGCGGAGCGCGATCACCGTGCCGCTGATCAAGCGGGGACGCGTGCTCGGCGCGTTGCAGTTCGTGAACTCGACGTGGGGACGCGTGTACACCGAGGCCGACCGCGCGCTCGCGGAGGTTGCGGCCGGGCGCATCGCGTCGACGCTGATGAACCGACGGCTCGCCGAGCACCAGCGCCTCATCGCGACGACCCTGCAGCAGAGCCTGCTCCCCGAGTCCCTGCCTGAGATCGAAGGGCTCGAGCTCGCAGTCGGCTACTGGGCCGCGGGCACGGGCACCCAGGTCGGCGGCGACTTCTACGACGTCTTCGAGATCGACGACGGCTGGGCCGTCGTCATCGGCGACGTCTGCGGCACCGGGCCGCACGCAGCCTCGCTCACCGGGCTCGTCCGCCACACGATCCGCACGCTCGCGTGGCACGGGCTCGCGCACGAGGAAGTGCTGCAGTACGTCAACCGCGCGATCTTGCGCTCGGGCCGGTCGACCTTCTGCACCGCGCTCTACGCCACGCTGCGCCACGGCACCAAGGGCTTCACGTTCGAGATGGCCGCCGGCGGGCACCCGCTGCCGATCCGCTGCCGTGCCGACGGCCGCACTTCGACGATCGGGATGCCAGGCACGCTGCTCGGCGCCTACGCCGATCCGAAGGCGACCACGGTCACGAGCACGCTCGAGGCCGGCGACACGCTCGTGCTCTACACCGACGGCATCACCGACGTGCGACCGCCGCACGATCTGTCGACCGAGGCGTTGCGCACGATCGTCGCCCGCGTCGCGCGCGACGGCGCGTCGGCGGCGAACGTGGTCACGCGTCTGGGCGAGGCGGTCTCCGACATCCTCCCGATCGGCGAGCGCAACGACGACATCGCGATGCTCGTGCTTCGCGTTCCGTAACGCGCAACGGGACGGCGACCGCACCGCGGCCGCCGTCCCGCACACGTTGTTCTCGCGGTCAGGATTCCTTGCGGTCCTGCGCGACTTCCTGCTCGACCTCGTGGGCCTTGGCCTTGGCCTCGTGGCCCTTGGCCTCGGCACGCGCCTTGGTGGCCTCGGTCTCGGCACGACCCTTGTCGCGCTGGGCTGCACCCTCGCGCTGCAGGTCCGGGTCGTTCATGATGTCGCCGGCCTTCTCCTTGACCGCGCCCTTGGCCTGCTCGATCGGTCCGCTCATCTCGGTGTCCTTTCGTCGGTGCTCACGCGCGCTGCTTGGCGCGCTCCGCGGCCTTCTGCTTCTGCTCCAGCGCGTCGGCTTTGATCTCCTCGCGCTGTGCCTCGACTTCCTTGCGCATCGCGCGCAGCTCCTCGGCCGCACGCGACTGCTGCGCGTCGCCCTCTTCGACGAGGCGGTCGTTGTTCGTGATCGTGCCGACCGTCTCCTTCGCGAGGCCGAACGCCTTGTCGCCCAAGCCGCGGAGCTTGTTGACATCGACCTTTCCGAGTTGCATGCACATCCTTCCGTCGGGGGGATTTGGTTTCCTACCCACGTCGTCTACGCGATAACGGCATGCACAGACGCGTCACGGGAACGAGCGGGTGTCGGCGCCGAAGCGCGTGGGTAGGTCTCCGCGCGCTCTGCTCCAGCCCTGCGGACGAGAGGCAGCCCGCGTGAGCGATCCCGGCGATCACCGCGCCACCGTGCTCACCCAACCCGTGTGCCTGTCCGTCCCGGGGTCGCGCAGTCATGTGCGCGTCGCGCGACTGACGGCGGCGGTCGTGGCCGAGCGACTCGACTTCGACGTCGACGCGATCGACGACGTGCTCGTCGCGGTCGACGAGTTGACGACCGCGGTCATTCAAGCGCAGCCGACCTCGGAGATCCTGTTCCGGTTCTCGCCGCACGACGGTCAGTTCGTCGTCGATGCCGACGCGACCGTCGCCCGGCATCCGGTGCTGACGAGGCTCGCGTCACAGGTGCTCGCCGCGGTCGTCGACGACTACGAGCTCTGCGAGAACGCCGGGCACGCGCACTTCCGAGCGACCAAGCGAGCGCAGCCCGCGCTCTGATCGGCCGACCGGACTGATCGCCCGATCGAGCCTGCCGCCCGATCGGGCTCCTAGGCTCCGGCGCGATGCCGCTCGACGCGTCGCACACTCGCGAGAAGCTGGTCGACGAGGCCGCGCGCGCGTTCGCGAAGCACGGCGTCTACGGCGCGTCGCTCATCGACATCACGCGACGCGCGGGCCAGCGCAACCGAGGCGCGCTGCACTACCACTTCGGGTCGCGCGCGGGCGTGCTCGCAGCGGTGCTCGAACGCCACGCCGGGTTCCTCGCGCAACGCGAGGGCGAGCTGCTGAAGATCGCGCTGACCCGGCCCAAGCGCGACGTGAAGTCGGTCGTCGAGGCGATCGTCCGCCCGGCGGCGGAGCTGGCCGAGAGCGGCTGGCGCGGGCGCTGCTACCTCGTGATCCTCGCCGAGCTGATCGAGGAAGACCCCGAGAACCTCGATCCCGAGGTCTCGGCCGCGCTCGCGCGCACCGGCGGGTACGAGGTCTACGCGCTCCTCGCGTCGCGCATGGCCGACGTGTCACCGGCCGTGCAGGCCGAGCGGTTCGCGGTCGCGACCGCCTTCATCCTGCGCGCCGCGGCCGACCGCGCCCGCGCGCTCGGTCGACGAGGTCGGCGCGGGCGCCCGCAGCTCGACCAGGCGGAGTTCGTCGACAACCTCGTGGCGATGGTCGCAGCGGGCATGTCGGCGCGCATCGATTGACGTAAACAACCCTCCTTAGTACGTTGCTGGGCGCGTGAACGCCTTCGTCGCGAGCGAGTTGATCGACGAAGCGCGCGCGGCAGCCGGTCTCGACGACTTCGGCTCGAACCACTTCCGCGAGGGCCTCGACGTCTACTGCGACTCGGTGGGCCGCGAAGCCGACCTCAACGAGATCGGTATCGCCGCGGTACACGGCAACGTCGCCGGCAACCTCGCAAACCGCCTGCGAGTCGTCGACTACGCGAAGCGTCACCCCGACATCGTGCAGGAGCGCGTGGATGCGCCGCTCGTGGTGATCGGCATGTTCCGCGCCGGCACGACCTTCCTCAGCTACCTCCTCGAACAAGATCCGCAGAACCGCGCGCTGCTGCGCTGGGAGGCCGGCGACAGCGTGCCGCCGCCCACCCCCGCCGACTTCCGCGCCGGTCCGCGCGTCGAGGCGGCGCGCGCGGGCAACGACATGCTCGAGCAGATCAACCCCGCGCTGCGCGCCATCCATCACGAGGAGCCCGACGGCCCGACCGAGTGCATCACGCTCATGAGCCAGGACTTCAAGAGTCTCTCGTGGGAGGCCATCTCGAACGTCCCCACCTACGGTCGTTGGCTGCTCGGAGCCGACCACACGTCGGCCTACGAGTACCACCGGCTCGCGCTCCAGGTGCTCCAGCACGGCGGCGTGCGCGGCCGCTGGACGCTCAAGAGCCCGCACCACGCGATCGCGCTCGACGCGCTCACGGCGGTGTACCCGGACGCGCGCCTCGTGCTCGTCCATCGCGATCCGGTCGTGCTCTGCGCGTCGGTGTGCAGCCTGATCGCCACGCTCTCGGGCACGTTCAGCGACGCGGATCACCGCACCTACATCGCCGACCACTGGGTCGCGATGCTCGACGAGTCGATCGTGCGGATCGATCGCTTTCGCGCCGCGCACCCGGACCACCCGATCGTCGACGTGCAGTACGACGACCTCGTGCGCGCGCCGGTCGAGACGGTCGCGTCGATCTACGCAGCGTTCGACGGGCCCGTGCTCGACGACGCGGCACGTCGCGCGATGGAGGCGTACGTCGCCGCGCATCCGAAGGACGCACTCGGTGTCCATCGCTACGACCTCGCGGCCTACGGCCTCGACGCCGGCGCGATCTCGGAGCGGTTCGCGGGGTACGTCGCGCGCTACGGCGTACCGACCGCCTCGACGCGCTGAGCTACAACCGGGTCCGGCCCGCGGCCTCGTCGAGCGCGGCCTGCTGCTCGTACGACTGCCGCAACAGCCAGAACCGCAGGAAGCGCGCCAGCGAGTAGCGCAGGAACACGAAACCACCGCTGAGGCTGATCGCGAGGCCCGCGATCGCGAGCGGGATGTACGCGTTCGAGTTCAGGACGTCGACGTTCGTGCCCGGCGTCGCGGTGACGTTCGTCGCGGCGCGGTAGGCGCCGAACGCGACCGCGACACCGACGATCATCAGCACGACCCCGAGGATCTGGAGCCGCAGCTCCGCGTCGGATCGTCCCGTCTTCAGTCGCATCGCGGCGACGTCGGCACGGAAGCGGTCGGCCCGGTCGGGCGCGTCGTTCACGGTCTCGGTCATGGTGACTCCCCCAGATACGCGCTCGACAACTCGGCCGCGACGTCGGCGGGTGCGCCGAACGTCGTGATCCGGCCCCGCACCACGACGCCGGCGGCATCGGCGATGCCCAGGATGGCACGGGCGAACTGCTCGACGACGACGATCGCGACACCCTCGCGCGCGACCCCGGCGACGATCTCGTAGAGCTGCTCGACGACGAGCGGCGCGAGGCCCATCGACAGCTCGTCGAGTAGGAGCAACGCGGGATCGACCGCCAACGCGCGCGCCATCGCGAGCATCTGCTGCTCGCCACCCGAGAGCGTCCCCGCGAGCTGCTTGCGACGGGCGCCGAGCGGCGCGAAACGCGAGTACGCGATCTCCTCGATGTGCCGCAGCGTGACCCCCGTGTGCGTCGCCATCCAGAGGTTCTCGCGCACCGAGAGGTTCGGGAAGATGCCGCGCCCCTCGGGCACGAGGCACACACCGCGGCGCGCGAGCTCGTCGGGGTCGGCACCGTTCACGCGACGGCCGGCGACGAACACGTCGCCCTGGGTCGCGGCGAGCTGTCCCGCGATCACGCGCAACGCGGTCGTCTTGCCGCCGCCGTTGGGTCCGAGCAGCGCGACCACCGCGCCGAACGGCACCGCGAGGTCGAAGCCGCGCAGGACGGTGATGCCGCCGTAACCGGCGCGCACCGCGCGCAGTTCCAGCGCGAGGTTCGGATCCCCGACGTCGGCAACGGCAACGGCGGGATCGAGGTGGGCGCGCCTCACGTCATCGTCCCGAGGTACGCGTCGCGGACACGGCCGTCGGCGCGGATCTCCGCGGGGGTACCGACCGCGAGCAGCTCACCGAAGTCGAGGACGTGGATGCGGTCGCACACGTGCATCACGAGCTCCATGTCGTGCTCGACGAGGAGCACCGCGAGGCCGTCGTCGTGCGCGAGCCGGCGCACGAGCCGCTCGAACCGCTTCGTCTCCTCGTCGGTCTGACCCGACGCCGGCTCGTCGAGCAGGAGCAGGCGGGGCCGGATCATCAGCGCGCGACCGAGCTCGACGACGCGCGCGGTACCTGTCGGCAGGGTCGCGACCTCGTCGTCGGCGCGGTCCGCGAGGCCGATGAGGTCGAGCACGCGCTCGGCCTCGCGCCCGGCGTCGATCCGGCGCGTGCGCCATCCGATGCCGGTCCACGTATTGCAAATCTCCCCCGCGACCCGCAGGTTGTCGCGCACACTGAGATCGGTGAAGAGCTCGAGCCGCTGAAACGTGCGCGCGATCCCGAGCCGGGCGCGGTGGTGTGGATCGAGCCGGCTCACGTCGCGTCCGTCGAAGCGGATGCAACCCGCACTCGGGCGCAGCAGGCCGGTGATGACGTTGAAGAGCGTCGTCTTGCCCGCGCCGTTCGGCCCGATGAGGCCGGTGACCTCGCCCGCGCGCGCGTCGAGCTCCACGTCGGAGAGCGCACGGTTGCCGCCGAAGGTCACCGTCACGTGCTCGACCGCGAGGAGTGATGCGCTCACGACTGCACCGTGAGGCCGAGCGCGGTGTCGAGCGCGCGAACGTCGGCGACCGTGAACGGGCGCTCGATGCCGACGAGCTCCAGCGGCACGTCGGCGCCGGCAGCACCGTCGCCGGCCGCGACCCGCAAGGTCGGATCGATCCACGGCGCGACGCGCGGCAGCAGCATGGCGAGCGCGATCGTCGCGAGCGCGAACGGCCAGTTGCCGATCACGTGCCGCCACGCGAGAAGCCACAACCCGATCTCGGCGACGACGCCGGCGAAGAACACCGGCCGCCGGCCGTGGATCAACGGCCGCCACGGACGGAACGCCTCGCCGAGGAAACCGCTCGGATCGCGACCGAGGGCGATGCCGATGAGCGCAGGCAGGAGCGCGGTGAGCTGCACGAGCCACGCGGTCCAGCCCTGGAACGCGGTGAAGTCCTGCCCGAGCTTCGTGAGGATGTTGCCGAGCGCGACGAACGCGGCCGCGTACAGGAGCCCCGCCGTCAACCCACCCGCGACGTAGCCGGTGCCCGCGACGACGAGCAGCATGAGGATCGTCATCGACTCGAAGAGGCTGAACCGGTCGCTCGTGACCGCGCCGACCTCCTGCGCGAAGAGGCAACCGCCGAGGCCCGCGATCGCCGCCGAGATCATGAACACCGACAGCTTGAGACGGAAGACGCTCATGCCGAGCGTCGCGCACGCGGCCGGGCTGTTCTTCATCGCGGTGAGCCGCCGCCCGTACGCGCTGCGCCGCAGCAGGATGAGCCCGACGCCGAGCACTGCGAACACGACCGCGAGCAGCAGCGCGAAGTTGCGCTGCGGCGCGAAGTCGATCCCGAACAGTCGGGGGCGTGGCACCTGGAGGTCGCCGTTCGGGAAGATCGGGCTCCAGCGCTCGTGCGCGAGCCAGTGGTTCGTCGCCGCGAACGCGAGCACCGCACCCGACGCGATCGCGGCGATCACCGCACCGCGTGCCCGGCGCGCGCGGAAGCCCCGGTACACCGCCGCAAGACCGATGCCGACGAGCAGCACGAGCGCCGCGGGATAGATGCGGCGCGACGCGGTGTACTCCTTGAACAGCATCTGCTCGACCGCGAGCGAGAACGCGGCGGTCGCGAGCGCGAGGTAGAGACCGCGTAGCCGCAGCGCGGGCATCGCGATCACCGCGCCGACGAGCGCGCACACCACCATCGCGATCACAAAGGCCATCGGCCCCGCGCGGCTCGTCGGGTCGTGACCGACGTGGTGGAAGAGCACGGTGCCGCCGATGCCCGCGAGCGCCATCGTCGCCAGGCTCACCTCGCCCGCGTAGCCGACCAACAACACGAGCGAGAGGATGACGATCGACGCGGCGAGCGCGTCGCTCAGCGTCAGCAACGCCGAGGGCGCCATGATCCGCGTCAGCAGGAAGACGCCGACGACGAACGCGACCGCGCTCACGAGCGCGTCGTTCGTCGACGGCATCGCGAAGCGCTCGCGTGTGCGGGTGACGACCGCGCCGCGCAGTCGGTCCTGCGGCAGCGCGAGGAGCACGACGAAGAGGATCAGCATCGGGACCGCGAGCCGGAGGTTGCTCCCCCAGTCGAACGACTTCGGGACGAGGCCCGTCGGCTTCTGGAACGCCATGCGGGTCGCGAACCCGAGCACCAGCGCGCCGACGAACGTGAGCGGCAGACTGCGCAAGCGGCCGAACATCGCGGCCGCGAACGCGTTGATCACGAGCAGCGTGAGCAGGGTGGAGCTCAGCGAACCGCCTTCGAACGGCGTGATGAGGATGCCCGCGAGGGCGGAGAGCGATACGCCGACCATCCAGCTGACGAGCGACACGCGGTCGGGTCGTGCACCGTTGAGCTCCACGAGCGACCGGTCGTCGACGACCGCGCGCATCGACACGCCGACGCGCGAACGCGAGAGCAGGATCCGCAGCGCGACCGCGAGCGCGATCGCGACGAACAGGATCGTGAGGTCGTGCCAGAGCAGCGTGACACCGAACACCGTCACCTGGTGATCGGGACCGAAGAACGGCTGGATCGAGTGCGGCTCGTCGGGCTTCCACACCCAGTTCGCGAGACCGATGAGTGCGAGCAGCACCGAGATCGGCACGACGAGCTTCACGATCTCCGACGTGTCCTGGAGCCCGCGGATCACGACCCGGTAGAGCAACGCGCCGACCAGCGGCGCGAACACGAGCAGCACGAACCCGAGCGCGAGTGGCGCGGGCCAGTGCCCTTTCGGGAAAAGCGGCCACTGGTGGTTGTCGTTGACCCGCAGGTCCCAGTAGACGTACGCGCAGAGCATGCCGAGCGCGCCGTGCGCGAAGTTGAAGACGCCCGACGTCGAGTACGTGACCACGAGGCCGCTCGCCGCGATCGCGAATACCGCCCCGGTGATGAGCCCGTTGATCAGCAGGTTCATGACGTCCTCGGCGTCGGCGCGTGCGTCGCGCGTCAGCTGGGCGTGAAGGTACCGAACTCGGTCGCGATGCGATCGGAGTTGAGCTTCGCCGCCTGCAGCGCCGCGGTCGTGATGCCCTTGATCACGTACTTCGGGTTGCAGTCGAAGAGCTCGCCGCTCGTCGGCGCGACCTTCTCCCACGTCGAGCCCTGGAGCTTCAGCAACATGCCGCAGTCGGGCGCGGTGTTCTTTCCGGGGTCGGTCGGGATGTGCAGCCCCCCGCCGGTCCACTGCTTCTGCTGCGCGGCCGAGTCGAGCACGCACTTCGCGGTGACGTTGGACCCGCACGACTTCACGCCGGTCGCCCAGAGCAGGAACGACGACGCCGACTGCTCACCGAGGAGACCGATCGTGCCGTGCGAGGCCGAGAGCAGGCTCATGTACTGCTGCACCGCGGGTGCCTGACTCGCGAGCGAGAACGGCACCCCGGTCATCCGCACGTACACGTTGTTCGCGGCACCGTCGTTCTGCCCGTTCCAGGTCGCGAAGCTCGCAACGTACTGGTTCGGGTCGGTGACCCACGCCTTGGGCTCGAAGCCGACCTGGCGCGCCGCGTTGAGGAAGTTCTCGAGGTTCGGGTCGGGCGAGCCCACCCAGTCGACCACCTCCGCGCCGCACGACTTGAGGTTGCTCGCGAGCGGCTTCCAGTCCGACTCCCCCGTCACCGCGTAGACCTGGTCGCAGTTCAGGAACTTCCATCCCGCGGCGGGGTAGCCCGCGACCTCGCGGTCGCGTGTCTCCTGGGTCGCGGGGAACTTCGCGTACACGACCGCGGCCTTCTTCACCGCGTCGGGAAAGAGCTTCGCGATCTGGAAGGCCGCGGAGTCGGGAACCTCGTCACCGGGGCCGGGAATCGGTTGCTGCATGCCCGAGCCGTGCGCGAACGCGGTGCCGACCGCGAAGCCCGGGATCGTCGACAGCTTGCAGCCGATGCGGATCTGTTCCTGCCCCGCGTCGAGCACGTAACCCTGGCCGACGAGCATGAACACCTTGTCGTTGCACGCCTGCGTCATCGCCTGCGTGACCTGGAGCGTCTTCGCGTCGTAGTACTTGCCGACGACCGTGCGGCCGTTGATGCCGCCCTGTTGGTTGCACCAGCCGATCATCGCCTTGACCGCGTCCGACATCTCCTTGTCGAGACCGGGCGCCGACGCGTAGCCCGCGTCGTCGCCGTAGCCGATCGTGATCGACGAGTCGGTCACTCCTTTCGCGGTCGCGCCCTTCGCGTCACCGTGCCCGCAGGGCGACGGCAACGTGCCGAACTTCGCGGCCGCCGGTGCAGTCGTGCCGCTCGGCGCGGTCGTGCTCCCGCTCGGTGCCGCGGTGCCGTGGCTCCCGCCACACGCGGCGGCGATCACCGCACCCACGATGAGCACCACGACGGTTCCCCACGCGCGCGGCGTGCGCTTCTGCGGCAACATGCAACCCCCCGGTCCACGGCGCTGCGCTTAATCTAAGCACATCTCTCTACATCAACTCCGGCAGGTGAGCCATGGCGAACGAGCCTCGCACGATGCGCGCCTGGCGCACCCACGAGTACGGCCGGCCCATCGACGTGCTGCGGCTCGACACCGTGCCCGTGCCCGAGCCCGATGCCGGCGAAGTGCTCGTGCGGGTGCAGGCGATCCCGTTCAACCTCAACGACCTCGAGCGCATCAACGGCGGCAACATGATGGTGCGCCCGGAGCTGCCGTACGCACCGGGCATGGAGGTGATGGGCATCGTCGACGCGTGCGGCGCCGGAACCGAGGCGTGGCAGGGGCAGCGCGTCGTCGCGATGCCGAAGGGCGCGCACGGCGGGTTCGCGGAGTACGCGGTGTGTCCGGCCGTGTCGACCTTCGAGATGCCCGACGCGATCCCGCTCCCCGAGGCGGCCGCGCTCTACTTCCCGTACCACCTTGCCTGGCTCGGCCTCTACGACCGCGCCGACCTGCAAGCGGGCGAGCGGGTGTTGATCCACGCGGCCGCCGGCGGCTCGGGGTCCGCGGCGATCCAGCTCGCGAAGCACCGGGGCGCATTCGTGTTCGCGACCGCGGGTACCGACGAGAAGGTCGAGTGGTGCCGCGAGCTCGGTGCCGACGTCGCGATCAACTACCGCGACACCGATTTCGGGGCCGTCGTGCTCGAGGCCACACGCAACCGCGGGGTCGACGTCGTGTTCGACAACGTCGGCGAAGCGGTGATGGAGCGCTCGCTCGCGTGCACCGCGTACAACGGCCGCTATCTCATGATGGGGTTCGCGTCCAACAAGGTGGTCGCCGACGAGCCGTTCGTCGTTCCCCGGCGGATCGCGCTCGCAAACGTCAAATTGTGTGGCGTGCTCCTCGCCTACGCGGAACCGGCAATGGCGGACATGGTCAAGACCGCGATGGGCTGGAACTTCGTCTCCGCCGACCTGGGCCGCGAGATCATGGGAAGTGTTGTGCAACTCGTGATGAAGGGGACGGTGCGCTCGATCGTCGGGCGGGTGATCGACTTCGAGGCGATTCCCGAAGCGATCGAGGCGATGGCCGACCGGCGCACGATGGGCCGCACCGTCGTCGTCCTCGACGGCTGAGTCGCTTCCATCTCAGGTTCGGGGCGTTGCCGCCCGATAAGGCGACGTGGGCAACGCACAGCCCGAAGGGGGCACGCAGGGGGGCGACAGCGTGCCGCGCTGGGCCACGGCCGCGATGCAGAACGCGCGCGTGCTCATCGTCGACGACCGTGAGGCGAACGTCCGGCTGCTGCAGGCGATGCTCTCGGCCGCCGGTGTGTCCGAGATCGAGGGCCTGACCGACGCGCGACTCACCGTCGAACGCGTGCTCGAGTTCCGGCCCGACATCCTCCTGCTCGACCTGCACATGCCCAGCATGGACGGCGTGTCGGTACTCGCCGCGCTGCGTGACGCGTTGCCGGCCGACACGTTCCTTCCCGTCGTCGTCCTCACCGCCGACGTCTCGCCCGGCGCGCGCGAACGCGCGCTCGCGGCCGGCGCGAAGGATTTCTTGACGAAGCCGATCGACCGTCTCGAAGTGCTGTTGCGCGTCAGCAACCTGCTCGAGACGCGCGCGCTGTATCTGCGCGTGCACAGCGACCGCGCGCAGTTGCAACACGAGCTCGAGCAGCAGCGTCTGCGCGAACGGCTGCTCGACGAGAAGCGGCGCGGGCGCATGGAGCGCATCGACCGCGCGTTGCTCGACGGCGGCATGCACATCGAGTTCCAGCCCATCGTCGACCTCGAGTCGAGTCACGTCGTCGGTGTCGAGGCGCTCGCGCGCTTCGCGGGTCCGCCGCACCGTCCGCCGGATCAGTGGTTCGCGGAGGCCGCGACCATCGGCCGCGGCGTCGAGCTCGAGCTGCTCGCGATCGAGCGTGCGCTCGTTCATCTCGGTTCGTTGCGCGACACGCTCTTCGTGTCGCTCAACGTGTCGCCCATGACGGCGCGGAGCGTGGCGCTCGACGACTGCCTCGCGCGCGTTCCGCTCGACCGTGTGGTCCTCGAGCTCACCGAGCACACCAAGATCCGCGATTACCACGTCTTGCGCGTCTCGCTCGATCGGTTCCGCGAGCGCGGCTGCCGCATCGCGGTCGACGACGCCGGCGCCGGGTACGCGGGACTCCAGCACATCCTCAGCCTCCAACCCGACGTGATCAAACTCGATCACGGGCTCACGCGCAACGTCGACAGCGATCCCGCTCGCCGCGCGCTCAGCGCGTGCCTCGTCCGGTTCGCGGAGGAGATCGGCGCGTACGTCGTCGCGGAAGGCATCGAGACCGAGGCCGAGCTCGACACCCTGCACAGGCTCGGAATCCGGTGGGGACAGGGCTTCTATCTGGCACGACCGGCGCCGGTTCCGGCGACCGAGCTTCCCCACAAGGCGGCGGTAACCCGATGACGCGCACCCACATTCACTCGCGGACCTCGCGGTTCACCCCGCCCGCGCTGTTCGTCGTGCTCGCGGTGCTGACGATCATCGCATCGCTCGTGCTGCACGATTCGGTGCAGGAACAGGAGCACCGGTTGCTGCACGAGCGCGCGGGCGAGGTCGGCGCGTTCCTCACGAGCTCGATCGGCACGCTCGGATCGCAGCTCGGGCTCGTCGGCACGGTGTACGAAGCCGACGGCGCGCAGGGTCGCGCGTTCCAGACGATCGCCGCGGAGTTCACGGCGAACGGTCGTGGCAACCTCGCGATCGTCGCGACCGGCGGCGGCAACGACGTCGTGCGCGCCGCGGCCGGCAAGGGCCTGACAACCGGCGGAACGGTGACGGGGACGCGTGCCGCGCTCGTCGAGCGCGCCACGAAGGCGAAGGGCTTCGTCAGTGTCATCATCCCCGGCGCGACCGGCAACGATCGCGGGCTCGCGTTCGCGCAGGCGATCCCCGGCGGTCTCGTCGTGTACAGCGAGTCGACCATCGGGCCCGTGAAGGTGACCGAGTCGTCACCGAGCTCGCCGTTCAACGAGCTCGAAGGCGCCATCTACACGGGTACGAAGCCGGTGGCGAGCCAGATCCTGTCGACGACGACCACGCATCTCCCGATGAAGGGCGCGGTCGACAGCCGCACCGTCACCGTCGGCGCCGACAAGTGGCTCGTCGTGCTGACGAGCCGGGAACCGCTGGTCGGATCGCTCGCGCTCGCGGTGCCGTGGATCGTCCTCACGCTCGGGCTGTTCGGCTCGGTGATCGTCGCGCTCGTCATCGCGCTGATGATGCGGCGCCGCGCGTACGCGCTGCACCTCGTCGCCGAGCGCACCGCGGTGCTCGAGCAGACGATGGCGGAGCTCGAGATCGCGCGCACGTCGGCCGAGGCCGCGAACGATTCGAAGAGCGAGTTCCTCTCCCGCATGAGTCACGAGCTGCGCACGCCGCTGAACGCGGTACTCGGCTTCGCGCAGCTGCTCGAGATCGAGCCGCTCAGCGAGGAGCAGCGGGAGTCGGTGACGCAGATCGTGAAGGGCGGCCGGCACCTTCTCCAACTCATCAACGAGGTCCTCGACATCTCGCGCATCGAGACCGGGAACCTCGCGCTCTCGGCCGAGCCGGTGCTCCCGACCGACGTCGTGAGCGACGTGCTCGACCTCATCCGCCCGCTCGCCGTCGAGCGCTCGGTGACGATCACGGCGAACCTCGGCGCGGCCGACGCGTACGTCCTCGCCGACCGGCAACGGCTGCGGCAGGTGCTGCTGAACCTGCTGTCGAACGCGGTGAAGTACAACCGCGTCGGCGGCACGATCGCGATCGGCTGCGACCGCCGCGATCCCGGCCAGATCCGGATCAGCGTCACCGACACCGGTGCCGGCATCCCGCTCGAGTCGCAGTCGAAGCTGTTCCAGCCGTTCGAGCGGCTCGGCGCCGAGCAGACGAACGTCGAGGGCACCGGCGTCGGGCTCGCGCTGTCGCGCAAGCTCACCGACGCGATGGGCGGGCGCCTCGACTTCGAGTCGACCGTCGGCCGCGGCAGCACCTTCTACGTGGAGCTGCCGCTGACCGAAGGACCGGTCGAGCGCTTCGAGCGGATGAACCCCGAGCCCGTCGAGGCCGCGGCGCGCGACGCGGCGCGCCACACCGTCCTCTACATCGAGGACAACCTCGCGAACGTGAAGCTCATCGAGCACGTGTTCGCGTCGCGCGGCGACATCGACCTCGTGCCCGCGATGCAAGGGCGCATGGGTCTCGATCTCGCGCGCCGCGAGCCGCCCGCGCTGGTGCTGCTCGACCTGCACCTCACCGACATGGACGGGCGCGACGTGCTGCAGCAGCTGCGCGCCGAGCCCGCGACCGCCGACCTGCCGGTGATCGTGCTGAGCGCCGACGCGACCGAGCGCCAGATCGAGCGTCTGCTCGCCGAGGGTGCGACCGCGTACGTGACGAAGCCCATCGACCTCGCCGAGTTCCTCGCCCGCGTCGACGAGCTCCTGCCGAAGACTCCCACCATCCCGCTCATCGCCGGCTGAGCTCGCGAGGCGGCTGTCAGTTGCGGTGGCGCAGCACCTCGACGCGCTCGTTCAGGGCTTCGATGCCCCAGCCCGCTTCCGGATCCGAGATGCAGCGCACCGGAACGCGCGTGCCGTCGACGAGGAGCAGCGTCGCGGTCGCGGGGCGCAGCGACGAGAAGTTGCCCGAGCGCTCGGTCGGCACGAAGCGATCGACCTGCTCGAGCGCAACGACGCGCGGCGCCTGCGGGTAATTGCGGATCTCGACCCCCGCGCCCGTGATCCGCAGCGTGCTACGCCGCACGAACACGGTCGACGCGACGAACGCGCCCGCGATCAACCCGAGGGGCAGGATCACGAGAAAGGCCGTCACCCGCCGTCTCCTCCGTGATGCCGCGACCGGCGCGCGACATCACGGAGAAGCTAGCGGTGCGCCGCCGCAAGGACGTCAGCCGAGGTACGTGTCGACCGACGGCACTCGGGTGAATCCGGTGGGGGCGTCGACCGTCAGGAGCGCGCCGTTCGCGCCGCTGGCCGGCAGCCAGGCGACATCGCTCCGGATCGCGGTCCGGCCCTGGGCATCCTGGCCGACCGCGACCCGCACCGGCAGATTCGTCGTGGCGTCGATCCACAGCGATGATCCCTCGGCCGCCGTGAGCTCGTAGGCCTGTACACCGTCGATCACCTGGGTGCCGGGCTGCCGGGTGAAGTCGCCCGACTCGAGGAGCGTGCGCACACCGTCGGCCGACAGTGTCGCGCCCTGGACGAGGTTCTTCGCGACTCCGACGCCCTGCACGCCGGGACAGGTGCCGTCGCTGCAGTCGATCGGGCGGTGACTCCACGGGATCGTCGCCTCCGACCACACGTGATCGGCGTAGCCGACCTCGGTCGTCGTGAGCTGCCCGTCGGCATACGAGTAGAGGATGTCGAGCGCCTTGGCGCCGCTCGCGTCGTAGGTCGTGATGTGCAGCACGGAGCCGTCGGCCGAGACCCAGCGGTCCGCCGACCGCCCGTCGTCGAACGTCGAGTGCACGTGGAACCCGTCGTCCGCGACACCGTCGACCGCGGCGCGCACCGCGGCCGCGAGGTCGACGTCGGCCCGACGATGCGTCACCGCGCTCGGCGCGGCGCCACCACCGGCGTGCGCGTCGGATACCGCGATCGCGGTCGCGGGCACGAGCAGCGCGACGCTCGCGGCGACGGCGATGGCGCGCCCGCGATGCACGCGCCGCGGGTGGTATTCGTGGCGCACGAGACGCTGCGCGACATCGTCGGACACGTCGTCGGCGCTGCGAGCGAACGCGGCGCGGACGTCGGCTTCGAGGGTGGTCGTCACGGGGCACTTCCTTCGTCGTCGGGAACGGTCACGAGGTCGGCGGCGCGGACGGGGGGATCCGCGTCGCCCGCTTGGCTGAGATCGACGCGCAGGCTCCGGCGGAGCCGCAGCATCGCTCGCCACGCGGTCTTCTTCACGGTGCCGGTCGAGCAGCCGAGCAGCCGCGCGATCTCGCGCTCGGGCAGGTCGTCCCAGTAGCGCAGCACCATCAGCGCGCGCTCCTTGCGCGGGAGCTCGCCGAGCGCGCGCCGCAGGCCGTCGTGCTCGTCGACGGAGTGCAGCGCCTGCGTCGCGCGGTGATCGGCGATCACCCGCAACGCGTCGTCGGGCACCGCGAGCTCGTCACGGCGACGCCGGCGATGGGCCGAGCCGTCGAGCACGAGGTTCACGAGCACCCGGCGGGCATACGCGATCGGCTGGTCCATCGTGCGGACGCGGTCCCACCGGCGCGCGACGCGCAGGAACGTCTCCTGCACGAGGTCCTCGCTCTCGGCGAGATCCCACGTCATGAGGTACGCCGTGCGCGCGAGCCCGGCCGCGGCGTCGGCGACGAACTCCTCGAACTGTCGCCGTGCGCCTCGCCGATGCAGCCACTCCATTGCGCCTCCCGCGTTTCGACGCCGTCACTCCCTTCAACCCCCGGAGCCGGTCGCGAGGTTGGCCGGAAATCGGCGAGACTGCGATTCCCCCTCGAGCAGGACGGTTCCGATGCAGGAGCTCGACATCCTCACCGACTCGGTCGCGGCCTTCCGTGCCGACGTCGAGACGCTCTCCCCCGCCGACTTGCGGACCCCCGCCTACCCGTCGGAGTGGACGGTCGCGCAGGTGCTCTCGCACCTCGGGTCGGGCGCCGAGATCTTCATCGCGTCGGTCGACACCGGGCTCGGTGGTCCTGCGTCGTCACCCGAGCCGGTCTGGGACCGCTGGAACGCGAAGGATCCCGACGCGCAAGCGGCCGACTTCGTGCGTGTCGACCGCGCGCTCGTCGACCGGCTCGACGCGCTGACTCCCGACGAGCGGGCGCGGTTCGCGTTCTCGATGGGCCCCCTCGATCTCGACCTGCCCGGGTTCATCCGGATGCGGATCAACGAGCACACGCTGCACTGGTGGGATGTGGCGGTCGTGCGCGATCCGAGCGCCGCGCTGTCGAGCGCCGCGGTCCCGCTCATCCTCGAGTCGGTGCCGATGATCGCGGGCTGGGCCGGGCACGCGCCCGAGGGCGGCGCGACCCTCGACGTCGTCGTGGCGACGACGGATCCCGCGCACCGGTTCGCGCTCACCGTCGACGTCAACGGGGTGCGCCTCGCACCGGCCGGCGCCGATCACGATGCGCCCGCGCTCGAGCTCCCGGCCGAGGCGCTCATCCGACTCGTGTACGGACGCCTCGACGCCGCGCACACACCACCCGTCGACGGCGACCCCGCCGTCCTCGACGCGATCCGCCCGCTGTTTCCCGGTCTGTAGCTTCTGGTCGGGCTCGCAGGCATCGCCCTCCTCGACGCGTCAGCCTCCGAGTCGGGCGGGCCGCAAAGCGATCCGCCCCTCGTCGCGGGAAACAAAGAGTCAATCGGGGAGCATCGGCATCGACAGGCCGGTGTCGCGGCCGAGCAGCACCGCGCGCGTCACCGCCGTCGTACCGAATTTCTCGCGGACGTCGTCGAGCGCGCGGTCGAGCTGGACCCCGAGCTCGGGTTCGAGGGGTAGCTCGAGCTGCAGCGAGTCGACGTCGTCGAGATTCCCGACCGAGATCCCGACGAGCGTGAGCCCGTCGCGTTCGATCGTTCGGGTGACGGTCGCGAGCAGCCCGCGCGCCGCCGTGAGGATCGTGTCCGTGTGCGCGGTCGGCCGGCGCATCGTGTGCGAGCGGGTCGCGCGCGAGAAGTCGTCGAAGCGCAGCCGGAGCATCACGGTGCGGCCGACGCGATTCGCGGCGCGCATCCGGCGCGTGACCCGATCGACGAGACCGACGAGCACCGCGTCGATGTCGGCGAGCGATCGGCGCCGACGGCCGAGCGCGTGCTGCGACCCGATCGACCGGCGCCGGCGACGCGCGTGCACCGGCCGCGGGTCGCGGTTGTGCGCGAGCGCGTGGAGGTGCCGGCCCGACGCCGGCCCGAGCAACGCGACGAGCGTCGCCTCTCCGAGCCGCGCGACCTCCCCGACCGACGTGATCCCCTTCTCCTCGAGCTTCGCCGAGGTGATGGGTCCGACGCCCCACAGCCGCCGAACCGGGAGGGGGTGCAGGAACGCGATCTCCTCCGCGGGCGGCACGGCGAGCAGGCCGTCGGGCTTGGCGATCCCGCTCGCAACCTTGGCGAGGAACTTCGTGCGCGCGACCCCGACCGTGATCGGCAGTCCGACCCGTTCCAGCACCTCGCGGCGCAGTCGCGCCCCGATCTCGGTCGGGGTGCCGGCGACCCGCCGCAGCCCGCCGACCTCGAGGAAGGCCTCGTCGATCGAGACCCCCTCGACCCACGGGGTCGTGTCGTCGAACACCGCGAACACGGCCCGGCTCGCCTCGGTGTAGGCCGAGAAGCGTGGGCCGACGACGACGGCGTGGGGGCACAGTTGCCGCGCCGCGCGGCCGCCCATTGCGGTGCGCACACCGCACGCGCGGGCCTCGTAGCTCGACGACAGGACGACGCCGCCGCCCACGATCACGGGCCTTCCGCGCAGTCGGGGATCGTCGCGCTGCTCGACCGACGCGTAGAAGGCGTCGAGGTCGGCGTGCAGGATCGTCGCCTCGTCGAACACGAACACATGTTCGTATAACCGGAGCCGCCGAGCAAGGCCCGTTCACGCGGCCGACGGCGTGAGCGGAGCGAGCGTCGAGGCTCGCCGGCGAGCGTACGAGTCGGCGAGTGAGGCGTTGCCGCCGAAGGCGCGAGCGAAAAGGCGCCGCATTCGGCCAGTGTGAGGAGAAGGTGAGGCTCTCGCTCAAGAAATGCCCAACGGAATGCCGATGAAGTCGCATGACCGTCGCGATCGCACCTCTCGCCACCGACCGTCGCCAGAGCATCCGGGTGCTGTGGGCCGACGACGATCCGATGATCCGCACGGTCATGGCGACCAACCTCGAGGCCGAGGGCTTCGACGTGCAGACCGTCGCCGACGGCGACGAGGCGTACGAGGCGGCGGTGCTCATCGGCCCCGACGTGCTCGTGCTCGACGTGATGATGCCGGGCCGCGACGGCTACGAGGTGCTGCGCGCGCTGCGGGCGAACCCGACGACCGCGTCGATGCCGGTCGTCCTGCTCAGCGCCAAGGCCACCGACGCCGAGGTGTGGGAAGGCTGGAAGGCCGGCGCCGACTACTACATCACCAAGCCGTTCAACCCGACCGAGCTCACCGACTTCATCGAGCACCTGCTCCTCTCCGTCCCCGACGACGGCGACGACTTCCCGATGGTGGCCGACGCGTGAAGCCGTCGTCGCGCGGCCTGCGCCGCGCTGCCTGGCTCGTCGTGCCCGCGGTGGCGGCGCTCGCATTCGCGGGCGCCGGTGTCGCGCCCACGGTCGCGAGCGCGTCGACCACGCGCAGCCACGCGGTCGTGGTCGAAGGCGCGAGCATCGGCGCGGCCAGTGCGGCCGTGCGTCGCGCCCACGGTCACGTCGACAGCGCGATCGAGGTCGTGAACGCGGTCAGCGCGCACGTCGACGACGCGGGCTACCGCGCGCTGACGAACGACTCCGACGTCCGGGTGACGCCCGACGTCGACCTGCACGCGACCGGAAAGACGTTCCCGATCGCGGCGAACACGTTCACCACCGTCGACTCGCAGCTCACCTCGCTCGCGCTCGGACCGAAGTGGTCGCTCGACGCAGGCGACGGCGTCGGCGTCGCGTTGATCGACACCGGCGTGAACGCGACGCCCGACCTGCGCGGCAGCCGCCTCGTCAAAGGCCCCGACTTCTCGGGCGAGGGCGACGGCGTCGACCGCTACGGGCACGGCACGTTCATGGCCGGACTCATCGCCGGCGACGGCACCGCGAGCAGCTCCGGCGGCACCCGCCACACGGGCGTCGCCCCGGGCGCCACGGTTGTGTCGGTGAAGGTCGCGGGCGCCAACGGCTCGACGTCGCTGTCGAAGCTCCTCATGGGCATCGGCTGGGTCATCGCGCACGAGGACGACTACGACATCGGCGTCGTCAACCTGTCGTTCGGTGCCGACGTGAACCTTCCGTATCTCTTCAACCCGCTGTCGGCCGCGGTCGAGGCCGCGTGGGCGTCGGGGATCACCGTCGTCACTTCGTCCGGCAACGAGGGCGCGGGCACGGTGACGTCGCCCGGTGACGACCCGTGGGTCGTGACCGTCGGCGCGACCGACTCGACCGGCACGACCTCGACGGCGAACGACAAGCTCGCGTCCTTCTCGGGTCGTGATCGCTTCTTCGGCTACTCGAAGCCCGACGTGGTCGCGCCGGGCGTCTCGGACGTGTCGTTGCGCGCGGTGAACTCGGCGGTCGACGTCGCGAATCCGAGCGCGCGGGTCGGCGACAGCTACTTCCGCGGGACCGGCACGTCGATGTCGACGGCACTGGTGTCGGGCGCGGCGGCCGTCGTGCTCGCCGACCACCCGCAGGCCACCCCCGATGATGTGAAGGGCGCGCTCATCGACGGTGGGATCGACATCAAGGGCAGCACCGCACCGGCGGTGAGCGTGAGTGGCGCCGACTCGGCGACGCCGCGCTCCGACTGGTGGCAGCGCTTCCCGATCGCATTCGGAGGGCTGGGTCGAGGCTTCATGGGCATGCCGTGGACGGCATCGCGCTGGACCGCCAGCCGATGGACGGCGAGCCGGTGGACGGCTTCGCGCTGGACCGCATCGCGTTGGACGGCTTCACGCTGGACCGACGCGCAGTGGGCCAACGCGGACTGGTCGGCCAGCCGCTGGACCGCGAGCCGTTGGACGGATGCCTCGTGGAACTCGATGGCCTGGGGCTGACGCCGAGCCCGACGCCCGCCCCACCAACCCGAGCCACTGACCGGATCGGGTTCCGCATCGCGCCCCTGATCGGGCTGCAATTGCTGCTCGCGGCGGTCGTGATCGCGATCAACGCGCACGCGCACGCGCACGTCGGGTCACCCGCGCTCGTCGTCGCGTACACGGTCGCGTTCGCGGCTGCGGGCGCGTTCAACATGCGGCTCGAGTTCCGCCGCCACCAGTTCACGTTCACGCTCGCGGAGGCGGTGCTCTCGGCGTCGTTCTTCGCGCTCGGTCCGATCGGCGTCGGTATCGCCGCCGCGGTCGGCGAAGGCGTCTCGCTCGGCGCGCAGCGCGTCGCGCCGTTGAAGACCGCGTACAACGTCGGCAACCGGCTCGCGTCGGCACTCGTCGCAGCATCGGTGTTCCAGGCGATCGGGCACACGCACGCCGGCGACGCGGTGGCCTGGGCGATCGCGATCGGCGCCGCGCTCGTGTTCGCGTCGTTCGACACGATCTTCACCGCCGCGGTGCTCGCGACCGTCGAGCACGAGCGATTCGAGACCGTGCTCACGCAGTCGGTGCCGACGGCCGCGCTCACGACGCTCGGGGGCGCGCCGCTCGGCGTCATCGCCGTCGGTCTCGCGCGCCACAGCCCGTTCGCGCCGCTGCTGCTCGTGCCGCTGATCGCGACGGTCATGTTCAACTCCCGCCACGCCGCCGCGCAGCGCGACGAGCATCTGCGCTTCGAGCGCTTGCACGAAGCGTCGACCCGGACCGCGCACGTCGTCGACCTGCACGACGCGCTCCGCCTCCTCGCGACCGAGGCGGTCGGCCTCGCGACCGGCATCGGCGCGTTGTGCTGCACGACCGACGCCGCCGGCGAGTGGGTCGGCGTCACCGTCGACGACGAGGGTCGCTGGCGGCACTCCGCGGCACCGGTCGTGCGCGAGGTGCGGCGACTCACGGCGCGTGGACTCGGCCGCGAGATCGAGCTCGATCGCGCGATGCCGGCGTTGTCGACCGCGTTCCCCGACGCCGCGAGCGTCGTCATCACGCGCGGCGGTGCCGACGGCGCGGCCCCGATCGTGATGGCGGTGCTGCGCGAGGGTCATCCCGACATCAGCGCGCCCGCGCGCGTGCAGACCCTCAACGCGTTCGCGAACCACGCGTCGCTCACCGCCGCGAACGCGCGGCTCTACGCCGAGCTCGAAGACGCGCTGAACCGGCAGGTCGACCTCAACCGCCAGAAGGGCGACTTCGTCGCGACCGTCTCGCACGAGCTGCGCACGCCGCTCGCGGTCATGCTTGCCGCGAACCACACGCTGCGGAAGCTCGCCGACCGCATCGCCGAGCCGAAGCGACTCGAGCTGCTCGACGCGTCGATCGAGAACGGCAATCGACTCCAGCGCCTCATCGAGGAGCTGCTGCTCGTCGCCGCGGCCGAGCACCAGCAGGCCGAGACGGTGCGCGGCGCGACCGACCTCGAGCCCCTCGTCGCGGAGCTCGAGCGCGAGCTCACGACGCACACGGGCGGGCGTTTGTGTGTGCGCACACCGCGCCCGCTGCCGACCGTCATGGCCGAGCCCGAACGGCTACGGCAGATCATGCTCAACCTCGTCGACAACGCCAACAAGTACGCGCCCGACGGGCCGATCGACCTGTACGTGACGACCGTCGCCGAAGCCGTTCGCATCGCGGTCGTCGACCACGGTCCCGGTATCCCCGAGGCCGACCGCGTCCGCGTCTTCGAGCAGTTCGTGCAGCTCGACCAGTCGTCGACGCGACGGCAGGGTGGAACCGGTCTCGGCCTCTACCTCTGCCGGCAGCTCGCGGCGCTCATCGGCGGCGCGCTCACGCTCGAACCCGAGGCCGACGGCGGCTGCCGCTTCACGCTCACGGTCGCCGCGGCACCGGCCGACGGCGGTGACGCGTCACCGACGGACGACGCACGGCCGAGCGTCCCGCCCCGCTTCGCGAGCGTGCGGGCACGACCGGCGAACCTGGAACGCGAGGCCGCGCCGCCGGCGCAGCTGCTCACCACGGACTGAACCGAGCGCGGCCCGTTCCCGACCCGGACGAGCCCGCCCGCTCGCCTCGGCCGGCCGGAACCGTGCGGGTCACTGGGAGTCCCGCAACGATTCCGGGCGCGAAGACCGACGGAAGATCGCCCCGCCTTCCTGCCAGCTACGGGCCCCACAGACCCCCAGGTCGGCAGCGGGCGATCACCCGTCGGCCCCCCACGGCCTCCCGTTGTACGACTCCTGGGCAAAGCGCCTGCAAAACCTGTGAAAGCCCTGGTCGCAGGGCCGCAAACGAGGCCACGCCGACGGGCGGACCGGCGCCTCCGGGCGCGAGAATCGCACGATGCCGACCACGACGTGCCCCTGCGGGACCACCGTCGAGGGCGCCGACCGCGAGGCGCTGGCCGCGGCGATGGTCGAGCACTGCGGGATCGCGCACCCCGAGTGGGGCCTGTCGACGCAAGCCGCCCTCAACTTCCTGGACGCGTTCGACCGGCTGACCGGGCCGACCGCGCGGCTCGACACGGTCGGTCCGATCGAGGTGCGCCCGGCCGCTTCGTGCGTCGCCGACGTCGTGTCGTTCTTCGACCACGACGCGTTCGCCGACAACCCGGGCTGGGCGTCGTGCTACTGCCGTTGCCACCACGTGGCCGCCGAAGGGTGGGGCGATCGTCCGGCGGCCCGGAACCGCGACGAGTTGGAATCCGGATTGCGCGACGGCGCGATGACCGGATTCGTCGCGACGGTCGGCGGTCGCGTCGCGGGATGGTGCAATGCGTCGCGGCGCGCCACGATGCCGAGGCATCGCGACGACACATCAGCCGACGATCAGACCGCGTCGGTCGTCTGCTTCGTCGTCGCGCCTCCCTACCGCGGCCACGGGGTCGCGCGCGAGCTGCTCGCGACCACGATCGAAGCGCTGCGCGCGTCGGGCGCGACGGCGGTCGAGGCCTATCCATTGCGCAATCCCGCCGACGGCGCGGCCGCGTATCACGGCACCGTCGGCATGTTCGAGGCCGCGGGCTTCGACGTCACGCGCGACGACGACCACGGCATCGTGATGCGGAGGACCCTGTGACCGCGGTGAGCACCCTCACGCCCGTCGCCATCCCCGCGGCGCGCTACACCGATCCCGAATTCGCGCGACGCGAGGAAGACCGGCTCTGGCCGCGCGTGTGGCAGCTCGCGTGCTCGCTCGATCACGTCGCGCGCGCGGGCGACTGGTACGAGTACCGCATCGGTCACTTCTCGGTACTGATCGTGCGGGGCGACGACGGCGAGCTGCGCGCGTTCCAGAACGCGTGCCGTCACCGCGGCAGCGAGCTGTGCTCCGGTTCCGGCGAGGGGCGCACCGAGATCCGCTGCCCGTTCCACCGCTGGACGTGGGATCTCCAGGGCCGTCTGCGCGAGATCCCGTCGCGGCGCGAGTTCGGCGTGCTGAACGACGACCTACCGCTCGTGCCGGTGCAGGTCGACACGTGGGGTCCGCTCGTGTTCGTGAACCTCGATCCCGGCGCGGGACCGCTCGCGGAGTTCCTCGAGCCCGTGCCCGCCGACAGCGCGTGGGCCGACCTCGACACGTTCCACTGCGCGGCCGCGGTCTCGGTACCCGCGCGGTGCAACTGGAAGACGCTCATCGACGGGTTCAGCGAGACGTACCACGTGCAGGGAATCCATCGCGAGATGCTGCCGATGTGCGACGACGTGAACGGCCCGCAGATCGCGTGGCAACGCCACGGCAAGCTCGAACAGCCGTACGGGCTCGCGTCGCCACGGTTGCGCGACCGGCCCGACGACCAGCGCGTGTGGGAGGCGTTCGTCGAGATCATGGGGAACCGCGTCGGGCTCGAGCTCGTCGGCGATCCGGGACCCGCGCCGGTCGTCGGCGAGGGTCGCACGTTGCGCGACGAGATCGCCGCGATCATTCACGAGCGGGCGCGCGAGCGCGGTCTCGACTACTCGCACCTCACGCTCGATCAGACGCTGAACATGTCGCAGTACAACCTGTTCCCGAACATCACGGTGCTCGTGTTCTCCGACATGCTCAACGTCGTGCGCGCGCGTCCGGGCGCGACGCACCTCGACTCGTTCATGGACGCATGGACGTTCGACCGCCGGCCCACGGGTTCGGAGCGCACGCGACCGTTCGAGCTCGACCTCGACCCCGACGGTGAGCTGCCGCTCGGCATCGTGCTGAACCAGGACCTCGCGAACTTCGCGCGCAGCCAGCGCGGGCTGCACCAGCCGGGGATCACGCATCTCCACGTGTCGCCCACCGAGGAACGGCGCATCGTGAACCTGCACCGCAATCTCGAGGACTACCTCGGCATCGTCCCCTCCGAGCTCGCCCGTCTGTAGTGGTACTGCGTTATCGGCATATCGCCGATTAACGCAGTACCACTACGACCACCGCGACCACCGCGACCACCGCGTAGGCGGGTCGCCGTCAACCGATCAGGTCGTGTGCGAACTGGTCGAGCTGCGTCCGCCATTCGGCGCGGGTGTCGGCGGGGAATCCGATCGTGACCCAGCCGACGCCGAGCTCCGCGAGCTCCGCGAGCTCGTCGCGCTGCGCGCCGAGCTCGACGCTGCGACCGAGCGAGCGCGAGAACAGCGCGCAGCACACGTCGAGCGGCTCGGTCCGGCCCACGGTCTGCGCGTGCTCGTGTGCGTAGTCGAGCCGTTCCTTGAGGTCTGCGACCGATTCGAGCTTCGGCGTCTTCAGCGCGCGGCTCGCGGCCTGCGGATTCGGGAACGGCAGCCAGCCCTGCCCGCGCTCGACCGCGCGCCGGATCGCGAGCTTGCTGTTGCCACCGATCCAGATCGGCGGGTGCGGCTGCGCGACCGGATGCGGGGCCATCGTCGCGCCGCGCGCACGGAAGTGCCGGCCCTCGATCGCGACGCCGTCGGTCGTCCAGATCGCGACCATCGTGTCGATGGCCTCGTCGGTGAGCTCGTTGCGCTCGTCGAACTCGACACCGAGCGCGCCGAACTCCGGCCGCAGGTATCCCGACGCGACACCGAGGATCACGCGCCCGTTCGACATGCGGTCGAGGCTGAGCACCGACTTCGCGGAGAGGAACGGGTTGCGGTACGCAAGGATGAAAACGTGCGTCTGGAGTCGCAGCGTCGTCGTCGCGGCGCCCGCCGTCGCGAGCACGACCATCGGATCGAGCGCGTGGTGGCCCCCGGTCGCGAGCCACCGATCGTCGGGACAGGGATGATCGGTGACGTAACAGGCCGAGAAACCGGCGGCCTCCGCGGCGCGGGCCATCTCCGCGACCGCGCCGCCCGTGACGAACTCCGACGCCGCGTCGACGCGATCCGTCGGCAGACCAACCGAGAACTGCATCGTCGTCGGTTCCGAACTACGCCGTGCGCGCGCCGCGCACGAGCTGTCCCGGACGCGCACCCTGATCGGCACCCTCGCGCAGTGTGACCGCGCCGCGCTTGACGGTCGCGACGTAGCCGTCGGCACCCTGCACGAACCTGCGGCCGTCGCCGGGGAGGTCGTGCACCATGCGCGGCGCGTGCAGCGTGAGCGCGTCGAGGTCGATGAGATTGCAGTCGCCGAGCTTGCCGGGCACGAGCGCGCCACGATCGCCGAGCCCGTAGAGCGACGCGGTCTCGCTCGTCATCTTGCGCACGACCCACTCCAGCGGCAGCTTGCCCTCGGCCCGGTCGCGCACCCAGTGCGTGAGCATGAATGTCGGCGTGCTCGCGTCGCACGTCGTGCCGCAGTGCGCGCCGCCGTCGCCGAGCCCCCACGCGCTCGTCGGGTGCTGCAGCATCTCGCGCACCGGATCGAGATTGAAGTCGGAGTAGTTGAGCAGCGGCCGCAGCACGAGCGCGTCGCCGTCGTCGTCCATGAGCGCGTCGTAGAAGACCTCGAACGGATCGCAGCCGCGTGCACGCGCCTGCGCGGCGAGGCTCGTCGCGCGTGCGGGCTCGTAGTCGGGCGGCGCGCCGAGCGGGAAGATGCGCTCGGGGTCGAGAAACTGCATGAAACCGGGGTCGATGTGGTGCGCCTCGTCGAGCAGCTTCTGCCGCAGCTCGGCATCGCGCATGCGCTGCACGCGCTCGGCGACCGAGAGGAACCCGAGCGGGCCCCACGACGGGCAGTACGAGAACGGGTGGAACGTCTGCAGCCCGAGCAGCAGGCTCACCGGCCGCCCCGCGACCTGCGGCCGCACGCGCGCACCCTCCGCCGTCGCCTGCGAACAGAGCTCGAGCATGTGCCGCCACGCGTCGGGATCGTGATCGTTCTGCGTGAGCGCGAACGTCACCGGACGGCCGATCGCCGCCGACAACCGTCGCATCCAGTGCATCTCGCGGTCGGGTGCGTCGAGGTCCTCGCCGAGCGCGCCCGCCGGCGCGAGCTCGAATACGCCGGTGCCGAGGTCGCCCAGCGCCGCGCCGATGCCGAACAATTCGTCTTCCGCGGCGAACGTTCCCGGCACGGGCTCGCCGTCGATCGCCATGTGCACGATCGTGCGACTCGTGGAGAAGCCGAGCGCGCCGGCGGCGATGCCTTCGCGCACGATCGCGGCCATCTGCTCGATGTCGTCTTCGGTCGCGGGCTCGTTGCGCGCACCGCGCTCGCCCATCACGTAGCCGCGCACTGCGCCGTGCGGCACCTGCGTGCCGATGTCGAGCACCTTCGGCACGCCGTCGATCGCGTCGAGGTACTCGGGGAACGACTCCCACGACCACTGGATGCCCTCGGAGAGCGCGGCGCCGGGGATGTCCTCGACACCCTCCATCAACCCGATGAGCCAGTCGTGCTTGTCGGGCTTGGCCGGCGCGAAGCCGACGCCACAGTTGCCCATCACGATCGTGGTCACTCCGTGCCAACACGTCGGGGTGAGCAGCGGATCCCACGTGATCTGGCCGTCGAAGTGCGTGTGCACGTCGACGAAGCCGGGCGTGACGACGAGCCCGTCGGCATCGAGCGTCTCGCGCGCGGCACCGTCGACCCTGCCGACCTCGGTGACGACGCCGTCGGTGATCGCGACGTCGGCCGTGCGCGGTGCGGCGCCGGTGCCGTCGACGATCGTGCCGCCCTTCACCACGAGGTCGTGCATCGCGTTTCCCCCTTCGCCGACTCCGGCCGCGGTCAGCCTACCGGCGACCTCTGCGCCCGTTACTCCCAGTGCAGGACGGCGGGATCCGACCAGCCGCTCGACGGGCCACTGCCGGAGAGCACCTCGTACCATCGACCAGCACGCCGACAGCAGTAGACCCAATCGCCATGGTTGTGGTCGTCATCGGTCGCGAGCACGACTTCCGCGCGATCGCCCACGACCTCGACGGCGACGACTCGGGCGCGCGCGGACGGCGTCGAAGCCCATCCCGCGAGCGCCGCGTCCTCAGGTGAGTCGAAGCCGTCCCGTTTCGAGGTCAAGCAGTCAGCGCACGGTCTCGAAGAAGGCGCGGACGTCGTCGATCAGCAGGTCGGGCTCCTCGAGCGCTGCGAAGTGGCCGCCGCGGTCGAACCGGGTCCAGCGGGTCACGTTGTACATGTTGTCCGCCCAGCTGCGCGGCATCTTCAGGATCTCCTTCGGGAACAGCGCGCAGCCGACGGGGACCTCGACGCGATCGAAGGGTGGGAACCGACCGCTGCGCTGCGACTCGCAATAGAGCCGCACCGACGAGTTGATCGTGCCTGTCACCCAGTAGACGGTGAGGTTCGTGAGGATCTGGTCGCGCGTGACCGCGGTCTCGAGGTCGCCGTCGTGATCGGTCCACGCGTAGAACTTCTCCGCGATCCAACCCGCGAGCCCCGCGGGCGAGTCGTTCAATCCGTAGCCGAGCGTCTGCGGGTTCTTGCCCTGGATCTGCTGGTACGCGGTGCCGTTGTTCATGAACTCGCCCATGCGCGCGAGATCCGCTTGCTCTTCGGCGCTGAGCTCCGGCCCGGCTTCGGGCGGCGCGCCGAGCACCATGTTGATGTGCACACCCGCGCAGTGCTCCGCGTCGAGCGTGCCGATCTGACTCGACACCATCGAGCCCCAGTCGCCACCCTGCGCGCCGTAACGGTCGTATCCGAGGCGCGCCATCAGCACCTTCCACGCTTCCGCGATGCGGCGTACGTCCCACCCGCTGTCGCGCGTCGGTCCCGACCATCCGTATCCGGGCATCGACGGACAGACCACGTGGAACGCGTCCTTCGGATCGCCGCCGTGCGCGCGCGGGTTGCAGAGCGGGTCGATGATGTCGAGGAACTCCGACACCGAGCCCGGCCACCCGTGCGTGATCACGAGCGGCAGCGCGTCCGGTTCCGGCGAACGCGCGTGGATGAAGTGCACGGTCTGGCCGTCGATCTCGGTGAGGCCGTGCGGCCAGCGGTTGAAGCGCGCTTCCTGCGCCGACCAGTCGAACGTCGTGCGCCACGTCTCGCAGAGCTCGCGCAGGTACTCGCCGTCGGTGCCGTAGCCCCAGCCCGATCCGGGAATCTGGTCGGTCCAGCGCGTGCGCGCGAGCCGGTCGCGCAAGTCGTCGAGGACGGCCGGAGCCACCTCGACGCGGAAGTCTCGGATCTCGTCGTTCGCCATGGGCGCGCAGTCTGGTCGACACGCGGCGGGTTCGTACACTGCGGCCGATGCTGCCCGATCCGCTCCAGATCTTTCGGCTCGACGACCGGGTCGCGATCGTCACCGGCGCGAGCAGCGGGCTCGGTTCGCGATTCGCGCGCGTGCTCGCGGCGGCCGGCGCGCGCGTCGTCCTCACCGCGCGGCGCGCCGACCGGCTCGACGCGCTGGCGAGCGAGTTGCCCGACGCGCTCGTCATGCCCGGCGACATCACTGCGGCGGACATGCCGGCCCGGCTCGTCGACGCCGCGCTCGATCGCTACGGACGGCTCGACGTCGTCGTGAACAACGCGGGCGCGAGCGATCCCGTGCCCGCCCTCGACGAGCCGTCGGACCACTTCCGCGCGACGGTCGACCTCGATCTCATCGCGCCCTTCGAGGTCGCGCGTGCCGCCGCGCGCGCGATCGTCGAGCGCGGCGCACGCGGGAGCATCGTCAACGTCGCGTCGATCTGGGGTGTCGTCGGCGTCGGGCAGATCCCTGAAGCGGGCTACGCGGCGTCGAAGGGCGGCATGATCAATCTCACGCGCGAGCTCGCCGCGCAATGGGCGCGCCAGGGCGTGCGCGTGAACGCGCTCGCGCCGGGGTGGTTCCACACCGAGATGACCGACGGCGTGATGTTCGGTTCGGAAGCCGCAGAGAAGTGGATGCGCGCGCGAACGCCGATGGGTCGAGGCGGCGACGCGCACGAGCTCGACGGCGCAATGCTCTTCCTCGCGAGCGACGCGAGCTCGTTCGTCACCGGCACGGTCGTCACCGTCGACGGCGGTTGGACCTGCGTCTGACGTCGGCGACCGGCACCGCTTGACAGGTGACTAAATAGTCACCTATGTTGCTCGGCGTGGACGAGGTGTTCCGCGCGCTGGCCGACCCCAGCCGCCGGCTGCTGCTCGATCAGCTCTTCGACGACG
>DATBAK010000058.1 GCA_036271555.1 Acidimicrobiia bacterium | reverse complement strand
TTATGAGTCCCCTGCTCTGACCACTGAGCTACGGGCCCGGAGAATCTCCTGCAAATACGGCGCCTTTCGCCGCACGTCGCCACGATAACGACTCGCCCCTGCTCGCCGACGGAGAGGCTCGGCGGTTTGCGGTTCGCGCATGGTTGCGCATCGTGCAAGCCGTCCGTAGCGTGCGCCACGGTGGGGATCCGGACGAGTGGGAGGGCAGGATGCGAAACGGGCGAATTCTCGTGTGTGCAATCGCGGCCGCGGGGCTGTTGACCTTTGGGGCTCAGGCCGTGTCGGCTCAGGCCGCAACACCGACGTCCTTCGGGGCGAAACTCACGAAGCACAGCCAGCCGTCGAATGCGCAGGATGGCTACTCCTGCGACGAGAGCGCACACATTCCGAATCACGCTGACTGCACCTGGGTCGCAACGTCGGCGTTCGAGAACGGCAGCAACTTCACTGCACCGAAAAATGGCAAGATTCTGCATATCAGCTTGATCTCGTGCGTAGCGGGCAGCTTCACGCTTCAGGTCGCGAAGGCGATCCCGTCGAAGCACAAGGCGCAGGTCATCGCGAACGGCCCCGTCATCAACTACGCCGGTCAGGGCGGCTGTGGGCACAGCTTCACCATTCAGACGTTCGCGGTGAACGTGCCGGTGAAGAAGGGTGACTACATGGCGATCGAGGCGCCGAGCACCGGCACCCTGTCGTGCTCCGGTGGGAGCGGCGTGATGCTCTTCGCGCCTCCGCTCACCCCGGGCGGACCGTTGACCAAGACGAAGGCCGGAGCGAGCTGCGATCTCCTCATCTCCTACAGCTACGTCTGAGCCGCACCGCGACCCGAGGGCGCTCGCCACGTTCGTGAGGCGCGTTCTCTGAACCGAAGGCCCCGCAGCAAGTGGCGGGGCCTTCGCGCGTCGCCGAAGCCGGCGTCGACACCGCGGGCGCAACGCGCGCGCAAGCGGAGCCCGTACGCGTGGGTGGCGTGATGGGGTCAGGCGCTTCACGCGCACGGGCTCCGCCAGCCGTCCTACCCGCGCGCAGCTGTGGCGTCACCCGCGCGCAGCGTCGACCTTCGTCACACCGCGTCGCAACGCGACGATCACGCGCAGCGCAACGACCGCGCTCACGTTCCCTGACAGAAACCGACCGCGTCCGTCTTGAGCGACCCGTTCGCGCAGCGCACGTCGGAGTTGTCGTGCGAGAACACGCCGCTCGGGCTCTCCCACCCGGGCACGACCCACGCGTGCACCATCCACGCGGTCTCGCGCATGAACTGACCGTGCTTCGCCGCACACATCGGCTCCGTCACGTCCGAGTCGGCCGCGAACGGCACGACGATCTTTGCGCCCTGGTACACGACGCACGTGTTCGTGTGCCGGTGCCAATGGTCGTTCGGACCCGCGAAACCCTGCGGCGGCAGCACCGACAGCGACAGGTACATCACCCCGATGACGCGCGACGTCGGGTCGCTGCCGTCGTAGATCAGCGACTGCGGCTGCGACGCGTCGAACCCGCCGTAGCGGACGTTCGTGCCGTGCGGCACCATCGCCCCGATGTTGATGAAGTGTGCGCCGGTCAACGGCGAGAACTGCCCGGCCTGCAGCATGTGCGCGTTCTCGGCGTCGGCGACCGTCGGGTAACGCAGCGCGGCCGCGCGCGCGGCGACGAGCTCTTGCGAGAGCACCGTGCGCGTCGGCGCGTTCAACGGCTGGTCCGGGATCGCGAGCTCCTTCGCCTCGTCGGTGTTGCACGAGGTCGGCGCGGCACCGGGGATGCACGTCGGTGCGGCCTTCGTACTCTTCGCCGGCGTCGCCGACACGGTCTGCACGACCGTCTTCGTCTTCTCGTGCGCCGTGCCGACCGCATACGAGATCGCGGCCGCCGCGACGACCGCGGCGACGCCGCCGGCCATCCACGTGAAGCGCGAATGCGACGACGCGCGCTGTGCCGGATCGGGCTCGAGCGTCTGCATGGCTTCCCCCCGGAGACCGCGGACCGTTGCCGAGAGTGTACGGCCGGCGGGTCGGTCAGGCGCTCAGCGCGTCGAGGATCTCTTCGAAGTGGGCCATCATCATCATGTGGCCCTCGCCCGGGATGGTCGTGAAGGTGGAGTGCGGCATGCGCTGCGCGACGGCCCGGGCCTCGGCGATCACGACGATGCGGTCGTCGTCGCCGTGCCAGAAGTGGACCGGGAACTCGACCTGCTCGGGCTCGAAGCCCCACGGTGACGCGAGCACGCGGTAGTCGTCGACGACCCCCGCGCTGCCGTTCCGGAACGCCTCCACGAAGAAGTCCATCGCGCGCCGCGGGTCGGGATTGAGCCGGCGGAAGATCTCGAGGTCGGTCGGCGACATGTCCTGCTCGGCACTCTTCGCCGCGAGGCGTGGCGTCCGACGCGCCGCGATCTCCGCCGGTCGGAGCAGCAGACGTCCCACGCGCGGCGCGCGCAGGCTCAGCGCGAGCAGCGTGCGATCGAACATCGCCGAGCTTCGGCGCGCGAAGCCCGAGTCGAGCGGACCGCAGCCGCTCAGCACCGCGGCGTCGGTGAGCCGATCGCTCAGCGCGTACGCACACGCGAGCACGTACGGCCCGCCACCGGACCATCCCGCAATCGCGAAGCGATCCAGACCCAACGCGTCGGCGAAGGCGTCGACGTCGCGCGCCCAGTCGAGCAACGAGCGGCCGGGCGCGGGATCCGAGAGCCCGATTCCGGGCCGGTCGAGCGACAGCAGGCGCACGCCGCGCTCGGCGGCGCCGACCTCGGCCCACTCGACCGCGAGCCGGCTCGCGGGAGTGCCGTGGAAGAAGAGGACCGGCCGGCCGTCGGGGTCGCCCCAGTCGGCGTAGCCGACACCACGGCCGTCGGGCAGCATCGCCCGGCGGGAGCCGCGCTCCCCCGGTGTGACGTCCGGCGCGATCGGGGTGCTGCTCACCGGTTTCGCCGCGTCGCGGCTCGCGCGCCGCGCCCGTGTGTCACGTCCACCCCCTCTGTTGCCGGATCGCACCTCGTCCGATCGAGCCCACCGGGATCGGAGTCGATGGTACCGGTTCGCCGCGGTGGTCCCGTCGGATCACACGCGCCGCGAAGGCGTCGTCAGGCCGAGCGCACCGACTCGTCGCCACAGGCGCCGGGTTCATGACGGCGCATGATCTCGAACAGGGCGCGGCGTCCGCGCGCCACGTCCGGCGGCTGGCCGAGGGCCTCGACGAGCGCCATGCCGTCGGCCGGGTCGAGTCGGCCCGACTGCACGAGCAGCAAGAGGAGATGCACGAAGCGTCGCCACTGCTCGAGCTCGAGCGACGCCGGATCGACGGCGCGGCCCGACGGCCGCGGTGCGAGATCACTCATCGCGTGCTGGTTTATCGCGGCGACCTTGCGAAGCGCCCACGGATGGGCGAACGCGGCGCGAACTCCGACTGAACGGCGGCGGGTGCGGTACCGGTTGGTACCGGATGTCGAGAGCGACCACGGCCTAACCTCCGCGTCGGCGCCCGGGGATCCAGCGGGGGGAAGTGGACACTTCGAGACCCAGGAGCGATGGGACCGGTCCGGTCGAGCCGCCGCATCGCCTGCGCGACCTCCAGGGGCGGGACCGGCTCCTCGCGGCGGCGTTGCTCGCGGCGGTGCTCGTTCCGTTCGTCGTGTCGCTCGTGCGGGCGTATCACGACGGCTGGGTGCCGAGCGGCGACGACGCGAACATCGCGACGCGCGCGCTCGACGTCTTCAGCCGGCATCCTCCGCTCACCGGTCTGCCGTCGACGACGTACGTGTACGGCAAGAAGATCTTCACGCAGCACCCAGGCCCGATCGAGTTCTACCTGCTCGCCGTGCCCGTGCGATTGCTCGGCGAACGGACGGGACCGCTGCTCGGCGCGGCCACGATCAACGCGACGTTCGTGCTCATCGCACTGTGGGCGATCTACCGGCGCGCCGGCGTGCGCGTGCTACTCGGCGCGGGCGTGCTCATGGAGGCACTGCTCTTCGCCGCGGGTACGTCGGTGCTCAGCGCGACGCTCAGCTCCAACATGACGATGTACTCGACCCTGTGCACCGCCGTGCTCGTCTGGGCGCTCGCCGACGGCGACCTCGCGCTTCTGCCCGTCACTGCCTTCGTCGCGACGTATGCGGCGCAACAACATCTCGCGACCGACCTCGTCGTCGTTCCACTCGTCATCGGCGGACTCGTCGCGCTCGTGCTCACTCGTGTCCGCGCGCAACGACCCGACCACGGCTCTCGATTCGTCGTCGGCGCGCTGGCCATTGCGTCCGTCGCGTGGCTGCCGGTCGCGATCGACGAGCTCGCGCGGCATCCCGGAAATCTCACGCAGATCGTGCGCTTCGCGCGCGACGGCGGCCGCCCCACGCAGGGACTCACGTCCGCGGTGACGCAGCTCGGTCACGCGATCGTGCCGCCCACGCTGCTCGCGATGCGCGACGTCACCGGGCTCACGCTGATCCATCACGCGAACGCGCTGCGAACAGTCGTCGCCGGCCTCGAGTTGCTCGCGCTCGTCGCGGTGCTCTTCGCCGCGGCGCGTCGGAATCGCGCGCTGGCGCGCCTCGCGGTGGTGACGCTCGTCCTCGTCGCCGTCGGAGTCGTGAACGGCGCCAACGTCCCGCGTGGCATCGAGGCGAACCGCGCATCGGAGTTTCGCTGGTGGTGGGCCGCCGCGTTCCTCACATGGATGACGCTCGGCTGGGCGGTCGCGACGTTCGTGCCGTGGCGGCCCGACCGGCGCGCCATGTCGCGATTGGCTCGCGTTGCCGTCGTCGTCGTGCTCGCCGTGCTCGCGGCCACGACGGTCGTGACCCACGGCTCCGACGACGTGCCGCGCGAGGCCGAAGCATTCACCCTGGAGCGCACGATCGACACGCTCGTGCTGCCCAACGTCGACCGCGATCATCCGGTCGCCGTCGTGTACCGCGGCGGCACCGCGGCGCTCAGCGTCGGCAACCACCTGACGTTCCGGCTCGTACAGGACGGCATCGCGGTACAGCTCTCGCCGAACTCCGCGCGCGCCTACGGCTCGTACCGCGACTTCCAACCGGCCACGCATCCTTCGGTGATCGTGATCTCGAGCGGCAAGGACACCGCCCCGCCGACACCCGGCCGCGTCGTCGCGCACGAAGTCTTCGATCCCAGGTATGCGGCGCTCATCGACCGGTTCGTCGTCGCGGTCGAGAAGCAACCGTTCACCCTCGCAGTCAGCGGCGTCGCGCTCGCCGGCGCGCAACGGGGCGCGTACATCGAGGCTCTCTTCAACCGCTACGGAAAGGACGCGCGCACGATGCTCACGAGCCGGGCGCTACTGGAGCTGGTGCAGTCGGGCTACGTCAGGTCGGCCGCGGTGACCACCGAGCAGGCCGCGAACCTGGAGACCCGGCTCGCGCGCGAGCGGACGATCCTCGGCGACGAATGGTTGCGCGTGTCGATCATGACGCCCGCCGAGGTCGCGGCCGCGCCTCCGCCCGAGCTCACGTCGACGTTCGGCCCGTAACGGCGCGGGACCCGGCGGCGACTCGAAGACCGATCTGCTCGCGGCGAGGCCCGAGCTCGCGAGCCCGGGCCTCGTGCGCAGTCGCTAGTGGATGACGCGGATCGCGTTGTTGCTCGACGTGACATGGAACGTCGCGCCGCCGGTTGCACTCTCACTGATCGCCGTCGACGGCGCCATCACGGTGCCCTGGTTTCCCGCGACGGTCGCGGTGAGGTCGTTGCCATTGAACTTGGCCTCGAGCACGATCGCCGAGGTTCCCGCGACGCCCGGATCGAGCGTGAAGGTGTTGCGAGCGAGAGAACCGCTGATCGACCCGTTGCACGGGTTGTCGGTGCAGTTCCCGTTGTTGTAGCCCGCTTCCATGATCACGCCGTAGCCGCCGTAGCCCCGGAACGTGTTGCCGTTCGCAACCTGCCCCGTGACCGACTGCGCGAGATCAGAGAGGAAGAACACGCCCTCGGCCGCATACGTCGTCGTGTCGGCGGTTTCGGAGATGCCGTTCTGCACGGTGTTCGAGAGCACCTGCGCGGGACCGTTGTCCTCGAGCAGCATGCCCTGGAAGAAGCCATCGACCGTGTTGCTCCGGATCGTCGTCGACGCCGCGTTGTTGAACGAGTCGATGCCGATCGGGAAGTCCGTCGAAGCATTCGCGTCGGACGACCCCTCGGTGATGACGTTGTTGTGCAGGTTCACGGTGTCGCTCGCATTCGTGTCCGCGAGCGCGACCGCTTCCGGCTCACCGCCGGTGTACGAATCCGGATACGGGTTCGTGATCGTGAACCCGCTCACCGCGGTCGTCCCGCCGGTTGCGCCGACATACAGCACTCCGTACTCCGACCCGACGGAATCGATGCCGTTGCCGTCGATCGTCGTCGTGGCCGCGCCCGCACCCTTCAACACGAGCGGCTTCGTGAGCGCCACCGTCTCGTGATACGTGCCGGCCGCCACGTTCACCGTGTTGCCGGCATTCGCCTGTCCCACCGCGTAGCTGATCGTCGCGCACGGATGAGCGTGCGCAGTGCAGGCACCGGTGTCGGTGCCCGTCGGCGCGACGTAGCGGGTTCCACCGACCGCGCCCGCGGTGCCCATGAAGAGCGGCATCGCCAGCGTGACCGCGGCGCCCATGATCGCGACCTTGCAAAGTCTCCTCACACTTACCTCCCACATCTCCCGCCCCCAGTGAGCGGGTCACGACGCGCCTACCCAAACGCGTCGCTCACTCGCGCGCAAAATGCTTTCGTCACGAATTGCGATGCGCGCGCGACACGCGTGCGCGTGTTGAAGGCCACGCGCGTGACGCGCCGACGACGCGCGGCAGGTGATCGGCGTGCCTTGCACGGTCGGCATCACGGTGAGGTCCGAGGCCCTCATTCCGTCCGGCGCAGGGTCGCCGAGGCGGGCGCAACCTCGCGCGCCGGGCCTCGAAGCGAATCGGTATGGCTCCGGGGGAGAGACTCGAACTCTCAACCTAGCGGTTAACAGCCGCTCGCTCTGCCGGTTGAGCTACCCCGGAATGCGCCCGAACCGGGTTCGGGCACGAGGGGTGACACTACCAGCCGGGCCCGACGCGACCGTTCGAAGCACGCACCTCGGGTGATGCGATACAACGTCGGCATGCGACGACGGACCGCCTTCCTCACCGGCCTCGCGGTCGGCTACTACTTCGGCGCGCAGGCCGGGCGCGAGCGCTTCGAGCAGATCCAGACCGTCCTCGGCGACCTCAAGCTCGACCTCGTCGCGGAGAAGAGCCGCGCGCTGCTCGAGCTCGCGGTGGTCCGGCTGCAAGAAGCACGCGAGGAGCGCAGCGCGATCGTGCTGCAGTTCCCCACCGCGTCGGGCGAGTAGCGCGCCTCAGCGTTTGCGCTTGCGGCTCCGAGCGAACGCGACGATCACGTCGAACTCGGCATCGGTGAGCGGTACGACCGACAGCCGGTTGCCCTTCGCGAGCAGGCGGCAGTTCACGAGCTCGGGAACCGTACGCAACTCGTCGAGCGAGACGAACGGCAACGCGCGCACGGGCGCGATCGTGACGAGATCCCAGCGCGGGTCCTCGGGTTTGCTCGCGGCGTCGTAGTACTTGGTCGCCGGATCGAATTGCGTCGGATCCGGCTCCGCGGTCTTCACGATCTTGCAGACGCCCGCGACCCCGGGCGGCTTCGCGTTCGAGTGGTAGAAGATCGCCTGCTCCCCCACCTTCATCGCGCGCATGAAGTTGCGCGCTTGATAGCTGCGGATGCCGTCCCACGGCTCGCGCTTCGATCGCACGAGATCGTCGTACGAGAAGACGTCGGGCTCCGACTTCAACAACCAGCGCGCCATGCCTGGAAGCTACGCGAGTTCCCGCCAGAACGGACGAGTCGCTGCGCGGCTCGCCCGACTCGACGACGGCGGCGTCAGGAACGGCGAGCGTCGGCGAGCGCGACCAGAGGGCTCAGGTTCCCTCGAGGTAGTCGCGGAGACGCTGCGAACGCGTCGGGTGGCGCAGCTTCGCGAGCGTCTTCGACTCGATCTGACGGATGCGTTCGCGCGTGACGCCGAACTCTCGTCCGACCTCTTCGAGCGTGCGGATCTGACCGTCCTCGAGACCGAAGCGCAGCCGCACGACCTGTTGCTCGCGCGGGTTCAGCTCGCGCAGCGCCTCTTCGAGGTCTTCGAGGAGGAGCTTGCGGTCGGCCGCCATCGCCGGCGCGATCGCGGTCGGGTCCTCGACGAAGTCGCCGAGGAAGCTGTCGTCCTCTTCGCCGACCGGCGTGTCGAGCGACACCGGCTCCTGAGCGATGCGCTGGATCTCGCGCACGCGGTCGGGCGTGAGCTCGCACTTCGCGGCGACCTCTTCGACCGTCGGCTCGCGACCGAGCTCCTGGAGCATCGAACGCTGCACGCGCATCACCTTGTTCATGGTCTCGACCATGTGTACGGGGATGCGGATCGTGCGCGCCTGGTCGGCGATCGCGCGTGTGATGGCCTGGCGGATCCACCACGTCGCGTAGGTCGAGAACTTGAAGCCCTTCGTGTAGTCGAACTTCTCGACGGCACGGATGAGCCCGAGGTTGCCCTCCTGGATGAGGTCGAGCAGCGACATGCCGCGCCCGACGTAGCGCTTCGCGATCGACACCACGAGGCGGAGGTTCGCCTCGGTGAGCTGCTTCTTGGCGAGCTCGCCGTCGCGCACCACCGCAAGGCGCGCCGACAGGTCGCGCTCGGGAAGCACCCAGTCCGAGGGCACGATCGGCGCAGCCGGCAGCGCACCGACCTGATGGAACAACGCGAGCACGGTCGGAAGCTGCTCGCACACGTCGAGCTCGAGCTGCGAGAACACACCCGCTTCGATGCGCTTCGCGAGCATCACTTCCTGCTCGCCGGAGAGCAGCTGAACCTTGCCGATCTCCTTGAGGTACATCCGCACGGGATCGAAGCTGCCGAACTCGCTGGCGGCGCGCAACGGGCGCGCGAGCGTTCCTTCGTCCTCGTCGTACGACATGCGCCGCGCCGGCGCGGCGCCGGGACGGGTCACGGCCTCGCCCGGTCGGTGCTCACTCGGACGCCGGCGCGCGGCGGGTTCGGGCTCGCGGTCGCCGATGACGCGTTGCTGATCCTCGAGCTCGAGCTCGGCGCGGATCTCGTCCTCGATCTTCACGCCCTGCGCTTCGATGCGCGAGTAGATCGACGACAGCTCGTCGGTCGCGGGCTCGAGATCGGGGAACGCGGCGAACACCTCACCCGACGTCACGAAGCCGCGCTCACGTCCGCGCGCGACGAGCTCGGCGAGACGGTGATCGTCGGCGTCGAGATGATCGACGGACGCGTTCGTCGCGCCGAGGCTCGAAGGGTGCGACGCGCTCGCTTCGGTCGCGTCGTCAGATGTTTCCATCGTCACCATTCGGCTCCGCGGCCACGATCCACCCTACCAATTGGTCGGCGACCTCCTCGGCCGCGGCCCACTCGTCGTTCCCCCGGCGGCGCACGAGAAGATCGAGCAGCACCTTGAGCTCGGACGACCGAACGTCTCCTTCGTTCACCATCGACGCAAGGAGGCGCTGACTTGACGCTTCCACCAGGTTCACCACGACCCGTACGACCATCTCATCGGCAGGTCGACCGTCGGCTATCGGATCTTCGACCGCGAGTCTTTCGAGCAATTTCGCCACTTCGGGCTCCGCGTCCGCGACCGCCTTCCGAAACGGGGCCTCGAGCAGCGCCGCGCACGCCGCCCGGGCCAGCGGATCGGAGAACAGCTCGAGCGCGATGCGGCCGCCGATGTCGGTCGGCGCGTGCACGGCCCAGCGCAGCGCATCGAGCTCGCGGCGGTCGACGGGACGCGTGCGCACGGGTGGCGCGCTCGTCGTCGCGGTGTGCGCAGACGCGGGCCGATCGCCGCGTCGCGATCGCTCCACTGCTTCGCGCAGGCGATCGTCGTTGATCTGCAATCGACCGGCGAGCTTCACCACGTACTGATCGCGCACGAGCTCGTTCGGATGCTCGGCCACGAGCGCCGCGGCCGCGCCCGCCGCGCGCGCGCGACCTTCGATCGTCGTGAGGTCGCCGGCTTCGAGCAGTCGATCCACTCGGAACTCGAGGAACGGCGCGGCGCGCTCGACCGCCGCGACGAGCGCGGGCGCGTCGGCGGGCCAGAGATCGCCGGGGTCGCGACCCGCGGGGAGGTCGGCGACTTGGAACTGCACCTCGAACTTCTGCTCCCACTGGTAGCAGCGCTCCGCGGCCGCGCGCCCCGCCGCGTCGGCGTCGTACGCGAGCGTGACCTTGCGCGCGAAGTTCTTCAGCATCGTGAAGTGCTCGTCGGCGAGCGCGGTACCGCACGTGGCGACGACGTTCGGCACGCCGGCGAGCACGAACGCCATGACGTCGGTGTAGCCCTCGCAGATCACGACCTCGCCGCGCGCCACGATCTCCGACTTCGCCCAGTTGAGGCCGTAGAGCAGCCGGCTCTTCTGGTAGATCGGCGTCTCCTGTGTGTTCTTGTACTTCGGTGGCGTGCCGTCGAGCGAGCGCGCGCCGAACCCGGCCGCTTCGCCGCGCTGGTCGTAGATCGGGAACATGACGCGACCGCGGAAGGCGTCCTGGATCTTGTTGGCGCGGTTGACGAATCCGAGGCCGGCGTCGGTGATGTCGGCACGCGAGAACTTCTGCGCTTGGAGGTGACGGGACAGCTCGTCGAAACCGTCGGGTGAGGAGCCGAGCATGAACCGCTCCGCCGCTTCTCGTTCATACGAACGGCTGCGGAGGTAACGGCGCGCGAGGCCTGCGTCCTCGTGCGTCATCAAACGCTGGTGGTAGAAGTCGATCGCGGCCGCGACCGCGGCCTGCAGCCGATCGCGCCGCTTGCGGTCCTGTGAGTAGGACGTGTCGTCGTAACGAAGCTGGATGCCGGCGCGCGCCGCGAGCCGTTCGACCGCGTCGACGAAGTCGAGATGCTCGACCTCGCGCACGAACGTGATCGCGTCGCCACTCGCCTGGCAGCCGAAGCAGTAGTACACGCCCTGCTCGGGATTGATCGAGAACGATGGGGTCTTCTCGGGGTGGAACGGGCACAGGCCCACGAAGCGCCGACCCGACCGCTTCAATGCGAGGTGCTCACCCGCCAACGCGACGAGGTCGGTCGCGTCACGGACCCGCGCCACGTCGTCGTCGACGATCCCCATGCCGTGTCCAAGCCTACGGGGCGAGCGCGACCAAGAAGCTCAGACGCCGCGGGGAAGCGTCTCGAACCGCATGCCGAGGAGCTCGACGCCCTGCGCGAGCGCGAACCGGTCGGTCATGCCCGAGACGTACCGCACCGCGACCGCCGCGGCCTCGGGGGTACCGGGTTCGAGATCCGGGTGCGCGCCGGTCGCACCCTCGGGCAGTCGCGCCGGCACGTCGACGTACCAGTCGACCAAGCCTCTGAGCAGGCTGATCACGCGATCCGCCTGGCGCAGCGACGCGGGGCGCAGGTAGATGCGCTCGAAGTTGAACTGCCGGAACGCGGCGAGGGCGTCCGCTTCCCGTTGGGTCATCGAGACGCGACCGGTGCGGTCGATGCCGTCGAGCACCGCGTGCACGAATGCCCCGATCTGCTCGGAGCTACGCGTTCCGACCACGTCGGTGACCGGCGCGGGCAGGTCGGTCGGCGCGATCAGCCCGGCGCGGCACGCGTCCTCGAAGTCGTGGCACACGTACGCGATGCGGTCGGCCCACGCGACGACCTCACCCTCGGGTGTGGCGGGCGGCGGCCGGCGCCACGAGTGGTTGCGCACACCGTCGAGTGTCTGCACGCACAGGTTCAACGGCTCGAGCGTGACGTCGGCGCCGTACACCGCGTGGTCGTAGCCCCCGGGGAGGTACGGCGCGAACGCGTCTTCCGACGCGTGGCCGGCGGGGCCGTGGCCGCAGTCGTGCGCGAGCGCGATCGCCTCGACGAGCGGAAGACACAGGTTCGCCGCGCACGCGATGCCCGACGCGACCTGCGCCACCTCGACCGCGTGCGTGAGCCGCGTGCGCAGATGATCGTCCTCCGGTGCGACGAACACCTGACACTTCCCCGCGAGCCGGCGCCACGGTCGCGAGT
Source organism: Acidimicrobiia bacterium (assembly GCA_036271555.1). NCBI lineage: Bacteria > Bacillati > Actinomycetota > Acidimicrobiia > Acidimicrobiia bacterium. The sequence goes on along the minus strand of DATBAK010000058.1, from coordinate 36,974 downwards.
GCTTGATGCGGTCGAGGTCGCGTTCGAAGCACAGACGGTACGGATCGGGATCCTCGGCCCGGGCGCGCGTGCCCGCACCCGACGGCCGGGTCGCGCCCGGCGCGAGCCGTTGCGCGAGGTCGCCCTCGCGTTCCTCTCGCCCCAGCAGTGCCCCGCCGACGACCGCGAGCGCGTCCGGATGCGCGTGCGCCACGTCGTCGACGACGGTGAGCCGAGCCGGTTCCTTCACGGGATCAGCGTACCGAGGGGGTGCGACAGCGAAGCCGACCGCTCGATCTGATCGAGAAGAGCGACGCAGGCGCGTCACGAAACTCGATCAGTTCGCCGAATCCCCTACGCTGCGCCGTCGTGGGCGGGCGGATGCGGTTGTGCGTCGCGGCGGCGGTCGTCGCCCTCTCGGCGTGCGGCGGCGGCCGGTCCGCGGTGACGACCACCACGACACCTGGGCCGGTCGACCGGCAGGCGCCGTTCCTGCGGGTCGTGACCGCAGAGTCGAAGCCGCCGTGCCGCGCCGGTCAGGTCCCCGGATTCGGCACCGAGCAGGACGGCAAGTGCTTCGCGCTCGGCACGACGCTCGCACGCGCCGACGGTCTCTCGAGCTATCGCGTCTCGTGCACGGATCCATCGGTCGGTTGGAACATCTTGCTGGCGTTCGACCGCGACGCGGGTGCGCAGATCTCCTCGTTCACGCGTGCACACGTCGGCACGCAGCTCGCGCTGGTCGAAGACGGCGTCGTCGTGTTCGCGTCCCGGGTGAGCACACCGGTCGGGCGGGACTTCACGCTGACGAACCAGGACTTCCACGCGTCGGCGCTGCGTCGCATCGGCGCGCGCTCCGGTGCCCGGGAACAAGCGTCCGGAACGAATGGCCTGCCGCCGACGCCGCCCGGATCGCCCAGCACGCTCACGATCACGCCGATCCCGACCGTGACGCCGGCGCGCATCGGTCGCTGCAAGGCGAACGACGACTGACTTCTGGGCCCTTCAGTTCCCCTCAGGGGAATCCAATGGCCCAGAAGTGCGAAGGTCCCAGGTCAGGCGGGCGGGGCCAGCGGGCGGAGGAGGCGTTCCATCGCGCGCTCGGGATACGAGTGCGGGGTGAAGCCGAACTTGGCGTACAACCCGTGCGCGTCGCGCGTGCCGAGCTGAAGGCGGTTGATCCCGGAAGCCGCGTCGGCGACGCACTCCATCAGGAACACGCCCAACCCGCGCCCTTGCATCGCGGACGCGACGAACACGTCCGCGACCCAGCCGTACGTGACGCGATCGGTGACGAGCCGGGCGAACCCGACGACTCCGCCCGTCGCCTCGTCGATCAACGTGAAGCACCACGACGCCGCGAGCGCGGCCGCGGTCTCGTCACGCGTGCGATGTGTCGCCCAGTACGACTCCGTCGAGAGGTACGCGTGCACGACCTCGACGTCGACGCGCGCCGGATCGTCGGTGACAAGAAATCCGTCCTGCCGCCACTCGGTCACGACGCACCGTCGGCATGCGACCAGACGCGGTGGCATCTCGCGTCCGGAGCGGCGAGCGAAGCGAGTGCGACGATCAAGACGGCGGGATCGCGTACGTCACCGACGCACGCGCGCACGGCTCCGCGGAACCGTCGGCGGTCATCAACACGTCGCCGACGGCCAACGAGCGGCCGACCTTCAGCAATCGCGTGTCGGCAACGACGTCGTGCGCGCCGACGAAGCGTAGGAAGTCGATGTCGAGGTGCGTCGTCACCGTCATCGCGACCGGGCCGACGACGGCGAGCACCGCGACCCACATCGCGACGTCGGCGAGCGCCATCAGCGAGGGCCCCGACACGGTGCCGCCGGGCCGCAACATCCGCTGCTGATGCGTCAGCCGAACGACGGCGCGCCCTTCCGACAACGAGATGATCTCGTACGCCTCGAACGCGCCCGGCCAGACCGATTCGATGAAGGCGCGCACGCCTTCCGCATCGAGCTGCAACACGGCGACGAAACCGGCTACGCGGTGCCGCCGGGTCCGCCCGCGCCGAGCGCCGCGTGCGCGGCGGCGAGCCGCGCGATCGGCACGCGGTACGGCGAGCAGGACACGTAGTCGAGGCCGACCTCCGCGCAGAAGTGCACCGACGCCGGGTTGCCGCCGTGCTCACCGCAGATGCCGAGCTTGAGGTCCGGGCGCGTCGCCCGACCCTCGCGCACGCCCATCTCGACGAGCTTGCCGACACCCTCGACGTCGATCTCCTCGAACGGGCTCACGCGCAGCAGCTTGTCCGCGAGATACGCGGGCATGAGCCGGCTCTCGACGTCGTCGCGCGAGAAGCCGAACGTCATCTGCGTGAGGTCGTTCGTACCGAACGAGAAGAACTCGGCGACCTCCGCGATGTCGGCCGCGTCGATCGCGGCGCGCGGCGTCTCGATCATCGTGCCGACGGTGTAGTGCAGGTCGACACCCGCGGCCGCGAGCACCTCGGTCGCGACCTCGCGCACCCACTCGTCGAGCATCGCGAGCTCGGCGCGGTTGACGATGAGCGGGATCATGATCTCGACGCGCGGATCGCCTCCCGCCTGCTTGCGTTCGACCGCGGCTTCCATGAGTGCCCGTACCTGCATGCGGTACAGGCCGGGCTTCAGGATGCCGAGCCGGCAGCCGCGCGTCCCGAGCATCGGGTTCACTTCCTGCCACGCGCGCGCCGCCGCGAGGAGCTGCTCGCCCTTTGCGTCGAGCTCGCCCTTCGCCTGCGCGACGATCAGCTCCTCGATGTCGGGCAGGAACTCGTGCAGCGGCGGGTCGAGCAGGCGCACGGTGACCGGCAGCCCGTCCATCGCCTCGAGGATCCCGACGTAGTCGGAGCGCTGCACGCGCCGCAGCTCCTCGAGCGCGGCGGCCTCTTCCTCGTCGTTCGACGCCAGGATCATCCGCTGCACGATCGGCAGCCGGTCGCCGAGGAACATGTGCTCGGTTCGGCAGAGGCCGATGCCTTCGGCGCCGAACTCACGCGCGCGCTTCGCGTCTTCGGGCAGATCGGCGTTGGTGCGCACGCCCAGCACGCGGAACTCGTCGGCCCAGTCGAGCACCGTGCCGAACGGACCGCTCGGCTCGGGCGTCACGACCGCGACCTCGCCGACGACGACCTCACCGGTCGTGCCGTTGATCGACACGACGTCGCCTTCGCGCACGGTCACGTCACCGACGGTGAACGTGCGCGTCTTGAGGTCGATGCGCACGGCCTCGGCACCGCAGATCGCGGGCGTGCCCATGCCGCGCGCAACGACGGCCGCGTGGCTGACGAGACCGCCGCGCGATGTGAGGATGCCCTCCGCCGCGATCATGCCGCGCAGGTCGTCGGGCGACGTCTCGGGCCGCACGAGGATCACGCGCTCACCGTCGTTGTGATGCGATTCCGCGGAGTCGGCCGTGAAGTAGACGCGCCCCACGGCTGCGCCGGGCGACGCGTTGAGACCCTTCGCGAGCACGGTGTACTTCGCGTTGGGGTCGAACTGCGGGTGCAGCATCTGGTCGAGCTGGTCGGGCTGCACGCGCAGCACCGCTTCGTTCTTCGAGATCAGTCCCTCTTCGTGCATCTCGACGGCCATGCGCAACGCCGCGAGCGCGGTGCGTTTGCCGACGCGCGTCTGCAGCATGAACAGGCGACCCTGCTCGACGGTGAACTCGGTGTCGCACATGTCGCGGTAGTGCAGCTCGAGCTTCGCCAACACGTCGAGCAGTTGCTGATGCGACTCGGGGAAGTCGTTGGCCATCGCGTCGAGCGGCTCGGTGATGCGGATGCCGGCGACGACGTCCTCACCCTGTGCGTTGGCGAGGAAGTCGCCGTAGGGCGCGCGCTCGCCGGTGGCGGGGTTGCGCGTGAACGCGACTCCGGTACCGGAGTCGTCGCCCTTGTTGCCGAACACCATCGTCTGCACGTTCACCGCGGTGCCGAGATCGTCGGGGATCTTCTCCATGCGGCGGTAGACGCGCGCGCGGTCACCGTTCCACGAGCGGAACACGGCTTCGATCGCGTAGCGAAGCTGCTCCTGCGGATCGTCGGGGAAGTCGACGCCCGCTTCCTTCTTGACGATGCCCTTGAACGTCGCGACGAGCCCTTCGAGCGCGGTGCGGTCGAGCTCGGTCTCGTTGGTGACCTTCTTCTCCTCGAGCAGGTCGTGCAGCGCGTCCTCGAAGTGCTCGCCGGAGACGTCGAGCACGATCTTCCCGAACATCTGCACGAAGCGGCGGTACGAGTCGTACGCGAAGCGCTCGTTGCCGGTCTGGCGCGCGAGGCCGCCGACCGAGTCGTCGTTCAGCCCGAGGTTGAGGACGGTGTCCATCATCCCAGGCATCGAGAAGGGCGCACCCGAGCGCACCGACACGAGCAGCGGGTCGACGGGGTCGCCGAGCCGCTTGCCCATCTTGTCCTGGAGTTGCTCGAGCGCCTTCGCGACCTCGTCGAGGAGGCCGTCGGGGAACGCGTTGTCGCGCTGCATGTAGGCGTTGCACGCCTCGGTCGTGATCGTGAATCCCGGTGGTACGGGAAGGCCGAGAATCGTCATCTCGGCGAGGTTGGCGCCCTTGCCCCCCAGCAGGAACTTCTGCTCCTTCGAGCCTTCTTCGAAGCCATAGACGTACTTGGTCATGGGAGCGGGCCTCCGGCACGAGATTCGACTGGTCTCAACATTCTCACGCCTCGACGACCACCGTTTTCGCCAACCGGTCGTGGATGCCCTGGCGATCGGGCCGGTTCACCCAGCCGATGATGAAGATGATCCCGAGCAGCAACGCGAACTCACCGAGGATGAGGACACCGAGGAGCATGGCGACACCGAGCGGCAGGCCGAAACGGATCAGCGTGGGCTTCCAACCCACCGGCGACCCGTCGGCAACCCGAACGACACGGATCTTCTGCAACCGCTTGCCGACCGTCTGGCCGGTCAGCGCGGTCAACGGGACGAGATAGAGGAACGCGACCAACACCCCGATCGCGTAGACGACCTTCAGCCCGGGCGCGAAGTCCCGGTTGATGTCGTCGATCTCCTTGTTGTAGCCGTCCTTCTTCTTCTGATCGGCGTTCTGCTCGTCGGTCGCGGTCTTCTCCGCCGCGGTGTCGTGCTTGTCCTTCGCGGCCGACACCTTCTTCTTGTCGGCGTCGATCGTCTTGTCGACCGCGTCGACGCGCTTCTGCAGCGCCGACGCGTGCGAGCGCTCACCGGGAAAGCGCTTGTCGACCTGGCGCGCGCCGATCAGCTGCACCGCGGAGAACAACGCGAGCAGGATGACGACATCGGTCGCGAGCGCCACGAGGCGGCGGCGCACCGGCGCGACGACGAGCCCGTTCGGCAGCGTGACGGTTGCCGTCATGCGGTTCTGCCGCGCGTGGCGGATCTCCTCGCGCCGCTGCGCGCGCGTGACCGGCACCGGTCGCTCGCCGCCATCCTCGCCGTCACGGTCGTCGTGGTGCTCGCCGTCGCCGTCGTCACCCGACTCCCGCGCCCGCGCGAGCCGGTCGTCGTAGCGCTGACGCTGGGTCGGGTCCGACAACACGTTCCACGCGCGGTTCAGTTCCGCGACCTTGCCGCGCGTGTCGTCGCCGTCCTGCGCCTGCAGGTCGTCGCGCTTGGTGCGGTACGCGCCGCGGATCTCCTCGCGGTCGGCATCGGGCGCGACGTCGAGCAACTCGTAATAGTCGTCCATCACCTTGGTCGCATGTTCGCTCGTACGGGCACGGGGCCTCGCCTCGACGGGCAGTGACCGTTCACCTGCTCCATCGTCAATCGAACCGGGTGCGGAGGTGGTCGAGCAGTGCCTTCACCGGCACGCGTTCCTGCCCCATCGAGTCCCGCTCCCTCACCGTGACCGCCTGATCGTCGAGCGATTCGAAGTCGATCGTGACGCAGTACGGCGTGCCGACCTCGTCCTGCCGTCGGTACCGACGACCGATCGCGCCCGCCGTATCCGTGTCGATCTGGAAGTGCGGTCGCAGCGCGCCGGCGACCTCGTTCGTCAGCGGCGCGAGCTCGTCCTTCTTCGAGAGCGGGAGCACCGCGACCTTCGTCGGCGCGAGGCGCGGATGCAGTCGCAGCGTCGTGCGCGGCTCGCCGTTCACCTCTTCCTCGGCGTACGCGGCGAGCAGGAAGGCGAGCGTCGCCCGGTCGGCACCCGACGCGGGCTCGATCACGTACGGCCGGTAGTGCTCGTTCGTCGCCTGGTCGAAGTACGAGAGGTCGTCGCCGGACTCCTCGGAGTGACGACGGAGGTCGAAGTCGGTGCGGTTGGCGATGCCTTCGAGCTCGCCCCAACCCCACGGGAAGAGGAACTCCACGTCGGAGGTGCCCGCCGAGTAGTGCGACAGCTCCTCGGCATCGTGCGGCCGGATGCGGAGCATCGACTCGGGGATGCCGTGCTCGACGTACCAGTTGAACCGCTGCTGCACCCAGTACTCGAACCACTTCGGCGCCTCGTCGGGCGGCACGAAGTACTCCATCTCCATCTGCTCGAACTCACGAGTGCGGAAGAGGAAGTTGCCGGGCGTGATCTCGTTGCGGAACGACTTTCCGATCTGCGCGATGCCGAACGGCGGCTTGCGGCGCGCGGTCGTCTGCACGTTCTTGAAGTTCACGAAGATGCCCTGCGCGGTCTCGGGGCGCAGGTACGCGACCGACGCGTCGTCCTCGACGGGGCCGACATGCGTCTTGAACATCAGGTTGAACTGACGCGCGTCCGTGAACTGATCCTTCACGCCGCAGTTCGGGCACGCGCCCGACTCGGGGAGCTGGTCCTCGCGAAAACGTTCGTGACAGTTGCGGCAGTCGACGAGCGGGTCGGTGAAGGTGGCGACGTGACCGCTCGTCTCCCACACCTTCGGCGCCATGAGGATGGCGCTGTCGAGGCCGACGATGTCGTCGCGCAGCTGCACCATCGAGCGCCACCACGCGTCCTTCACGTTGCGCTTCAGGAGGACGCCCAACGGCCCGTAATCCCACGTGGAACGGAAGCCGCCGTAGATCTCGCTGGAGGGAAAGACCAAGCCCCGCCGCTTCGTCAGATTGACGACGCGGTCCATCAAGTCGTTCTTGGCCATGAGGTTTCAGGCTAGTCGGGGGCCTGGATTTTCCCGGGATTGCTTCTGATCAGCGGTGTGATCAGAGCAGCGTCGCGCTTCGGAGGCGACGTTCGAGGTGATACTCGACCGCCATCAACGCGAGACGCTCCACCTCGCGCGTCGTCGGGCCCGGCGGCTCCGCGAGCGCGACGTTGAGGCCGCCGCCGAGCAGCAACCGCAGCAGGGTCAGTGCCGCGGGCGTGACCGCGCGACCGGAGAGCGTGGCGCACGACGCGCACAACATCCCGCCGTCGGCGAGGTCGAAGGCGCGCAGCTCGATGTCGTCGCCTTCCGCAGCACAGCGCGCGCAACCGTCGAGCATCGGTTGGAAGCCTTCGAGGCTCAGCAGCTTCCAGAAGAACGCAGTGGTGACGAGCGCGCTGCGACGCTCACCGAGCGTGCGGAGCGCGCCGGTGAGCATGCGGTAGAGCGCGGGGTTCGGATCGCGCTCGGGCGTGACGTGGTCGACGACCTCGAGCATCGGGATCGCGTGCGTGAGCATCTGATAGCCCTCGCGCACGGCGCGGTTCGACTCGATCGTCTCGGCCTGCGTGACGACGTCGAGCTCGCGGCCCTTGTAGCACTGGAGCGCGACGTGAGTCGCGGGCTCGAGGCGCGCGCCGAAACGGCTCGACGTCTTGCGCACACCCTTCGCGACGGCGCGGATCTTGCCATGGCCCTGCGAGAAGATCGTGACGATCCGGTCGGCCTCCCCGAGCTTGATCGTGCGCAGCACGACCCCGTCGTCCCGGTACAGGCCACTCATGACACGAGTGTAATTCTCGAAGCGGTCCTCAGGCCTTGCGGCAGGTCATCTTCTGATTCGGCGAGCCGCCCGGCTCGAGTGGGAAGCCGAACGTCACCGAGCGGGACTTCCGGTCGGCCGTCACCGTCGACCACTTCGCGTTCGCGCCCTTGCCGCTCTTGATCCGGAACTGCTTCGTGTTCAACGCGATCGGCTTCGCCTCGGCCGCGCCCAAGTTGCGCTTGCTCCACTGCACCGCCAGGTCGGTGCCGGAGAGCTTCCACGCGCCCGAGAGCTTGTACGGCTTGGGCGCCTGCGGATACTGAATGGTGATCGTCACCGCGCCCGTGGTGGAGCTCGACTCGGTCACGACCGCGTTCGGCTTCAGGGTGATGCTCTGCCCACCGGCATGGATGGTCGTCGAGCAGTTCCACGTCCCGGCCGCGTACGACGCGAGCGTCACCACCGACGCCGACGCCGTCCCACACGCCGCGGCGAGCATCACCAGCATCGCCACTCCGACCCGCCGCCCCAGTTGTCCCATTTGCGTAGCGTACCGGGCGCGCCGGCGCGGCCGGAACACGGGCCGCGCGACGGGGCCATCCCCGTCGATCCTTGCGATCAGACCGCGCCGAAGCGGCGCTCGCGGCGCTGGAACTCGGCGACGGCCTCGAACAGATCCTCACGCCGGAAGTCGGGCCAGAGCACGTCGGTGAACACGAGCTCGGAGTACGCGAGCTCCCACAGCAGATAGTTCGAGATGCGGTACTCCCCCGACGTGCGCACGAGCACGTCGGGGTCGGGCATGTCGGGCGCGTAGAGGTGGCGGCGTACGACCTTGTCGTCGATGCGACCCGGGTCGAGTCGCCCGGCCGCAACCTCCGACGCGATCGCGCCGATCGCGTCGACGAGCTCGGCGCGGCCGCCGTAGTTGAACGCGAACGTCAGCGTGAGCCGGCGGTTGCCCTGCGTGAGCGCCTCGGTCTCCTCGATGCGCTGGCGCACGCGCCGCGGCACGCGCCCACCGCGCCGTCCGATGAAGCGCACGCGCACACCCTTGCCGTGCAGCTCGTCGCGCCGCTGCATGAGCAGCCGCTCGTTGAAGCCCATGAGGTAGCGGACTTCGTCGAGCGGACGCCGCCAGTTCTCGGTCGAGAAGGCGTACACCGTGAGCCAGCGCACGCCGATCTCGAGCGCGCCCTCGACCGTGTCGAACAACGCCTCTTCACCCGCCGCGTGCCCCTCGGTCCGCTTCAATCCCCGCTTCTGCGCCCACCGGCCGTTCCCGTCCATGACCACCGCGACGTGTCGGGGGATCCGGTTCGGATCGAGATCGGGCACGAGGCCGAAGCTAGTGCCGCCGGGTAGCGTCGGACGATGCCGTGGACCGTCGTCCTGAACCCGGCCGCCGGACGGATGCGTCGTCGTGATCTCGCACCGGCGCTGCGCGCGCTCGTCCGCCAGGCCGACGTCGATGCCGAAGTCGTCGTCTCGTCGTCGCGCGACGACGCGGAGCTCCTCGCGCGCAAGGCCGCGGCCGACGGGCGCGACCTCGTCGCCGCGGGTGGCGACGGCACCGTCGGCTTGCTCGCCGGCGTCGCCGCCGAGACCGATCGCCGGCTCGCGATCGTCCCTGTCGGCGCGGGCAACGACTTCGCGGTGACGCTCGGCTACGACCGCACGCGTCCGCTCGACGCGATCGGCGTGCTCGCCGACGGCCGCGACCTCACCGTCGACCTGGGCATGGTGAACGGCCACTGGTACACGTGCGTCACCTGCTCCGGCTTCGACGCCGAGGCGAACCGTTGGGCGAACACCGTCGAGCGGCTCTCGGGCACACCGCTCTACGTCGCCGCGGTGTTCCGAACCCTCGCCGACTACTCGCCGCGCGACTTCCGCATCACCGTCGACGACGACGTGTACGAGCTGCGCGCGTGGATGGTCGCGGTCGGCAACAGCCGCGCCTACGCGGGCGGCATGCGGATCGTGCCCGACGCGCGCATGGACGACGGGCTGCTCGACGTCTGCGTCATCGGCGACATCAGCCGCGCGCAGCTCGTCCGCCACTTCCCCAAGGTGTTCGGCGGCACGCACCTCTCGGTGCCCGGCATCTCGTCGTACCGCGGCGCGCGCGTGTGCGTCGAGACCCCCGGTCGCGACGACATGGAGGTGTGGGCCGACGGCGAACGCGTCGGACCGCTGCCCGCGACGATGGAGCCGAAGCCCGGCGCGCTGCGCGTGCGGGTGCCCGCGTCGTAGACGGAACTACGACGTGACGGTGAGCGTCCCGACCATGCCCGCGCTGGCGTGGCCCGGGATCGTGCAGTGGAACGCGTACGTGCCCGCGGGGAGTGTTCCCGCCCACGAATCCTGGTTCTGATCGAGCGTCGGGAACGCGGACGCGGCCGCACCCGAGTCGAACTGCAACGTGTGGGTCCCGTCGAACTTCACCGAGAGCTGCACGCAGCCCGCCTTCGCGGTCAGCTTGTTCGGGGTGAACGAGAGCGTGTTGTTCTCGCCCGCGACCGTCGTGATCTTCGACTTCACCGGCGTGCACTGGGTCGGCCCGCTCGCCACGTTCGGCGACGCCGCACCGATCGAGATCAGACCGCCGAGCAGCAGCACGAGCAGCGAGCCGGCGACCACCAACGTGAGCGACGAGCCCCGCACCTTCGGCGCGGCCGCGAGCGCGGTGCCGCCGCCGAGGATCAGCACGGTGATGACCGACGCGAACACCAACGCGAGCGTCTCGTCGTTCGCGAGGAAGATGCGCGAGACGTTCAAAACGTAGAACACGATCGCGGCGGCGACCCCGACCGGCACGATCAACGGCGCGAGGAACTTCGACCGGAACGTCGGCCGGTCGACGGGACCGGTCGGGTACGCGGCGTCGGCCGGTGCCACCAGCACGGGTGCGTCCGCGCTCGCGACCGTCCCGGCGGGCGCGTCGACGACGGCTTTCGCCGCATCGCCGGTGGCCTCGGGCGCGGCAGTGGATGCTTCGGCGGCATCCGCTGCGTCGGGCGTCGGGGTCTCGTCGTCGCTCATGGTTGCGTCATCCCTAGACGGACGAGCTCACGGTCGAGCTCGCGTGACGTGGACAGCGGGCCGGAATCGATCTCCTCGCGCTTGATCCAGCGGAAGAAGACGATAGTGATCACGCCCCAGATGAGGAGGCCGGCGCCGATCTTCATGATCAGCCCCGAGACCTGCATGTCGGTGAGCGCGCTGACGCCCCACAGCCGCGGGAACGTCGCGTACACGTGGTACAGCGGCCTCGAGCCGAACGTGAGGAACGAGGCCGGGACGGTCGGGATCACGCCTTGGAGGAACAAGAAGAGCATCCCCATCGGCGGATAGAGGCGCGGCACCTCGGGCAGCGGGCTCAGGATCGGCGTCCACACGATGATCGACGAGAGCAGCACGAGTGTGTGCACACCGAAGTGCACGATCCCGTAACGCAGCGCGACGTCGACGACCGCAGGGACGTGGATGAAGACGACGACCGCGTTGAAGAGGATCGTCGCGGGGAAGAAGCGGGCGACCCAGCGCATGGCGCGATAGAAGCCGGGCGGCGAGAGCAGCGCGCGCGCCATCCACGCGGGCGTCCCGAGCAGCAGCAGCGGTGCGGCGACCAACGAGTACGTGAGGTGCTGCACCATGTGGATGCTGAAGAGGTAGTGCTCGGCGAGGTCGTGGATCGGGTAGTCGGACGCGATCAGGATCGCGAGCGCGCCCGCACCGAAGCACGCGATCTGGAAGCGCGTCACCACCGCTTCGCCCGCGCGCACGTGCTTCGGGCCCACCCGCGCCACTGCGACCGCGTACGCCGCGACCAGGAGGCCGACGACGAGCCAGACGTCGGGGTGCGGTTGCCACGCGGGGAACGAGGCGCGCGGCATCAGTACCTGGCGAAGTGGAGCATGAGCAGCACGACGAGGTACAGCACCGGCGCGGCGCCGAGACCGATGAGGAAGAAGCGCCGCAGCACCTTGCTGTCGGTCCGCAGGTGCATGAACCACGCGACGACCAAGAAGAACTTGAGCGCCGCCATGATCCCGAGCGCGGCGATGATCAGGTTCGAGTTGACGTCGCCCTCGAGGTACGACGTCGCGATCTCGAACCCGGTGACCACGACGAGGATGACCGCCACCAGCACGTACTGCTGCGGCGTCGGGTGCGGCTTGCCGTGCGGCTGGGTCGCGACGACACCGCCGCCCTCGGTCGCGATCGCGGCGCCCCCGCCGAGCGGGACGAGCCCGGTGGCCTGGGGATCGACGGTGACCTGGTCGCTCATGGAAATCGCGGTCCTAGTGGTAGGGAACCAGATAGATCGCGGTGAAGATGAAGATCCACACGATGTCGACGAAGTGCCAGTACAGGCCCGCGACCTCGACGGCCTCGGACTCCTCGGTACCGAGCTTTCCCTGCATCGACCGGCTGTACAACGACAGCAGCCAGAAGATGCCGACCGTCACGTGCGCGCCGTGCAGGCCGGTGAGGATGAAGAACGTCGAGCCGAAGAGGTTCACGTGCAGGTTCAGGCCCTGCCGGTAGAAGCTCGTGAACTCGTAGACCTGGCCACCGATGAAGGTGAGGCCGAACAGCGCGGTCGACAGGATCCAGATGCGGAAGCGACGGTGGTCGCCCCGCTGGATCGCGGCGAGCGCGAGCACCATCGTGAGCGAGCTCATCAGCAGGATGAACGACGTGCACGAGGTGAACGGGATCGTGAACAGCTGCTTCGGTTTCGGACCGATCGTGTCCCGCCCGCGGTACAGCAGGTACGTCGAGATGAACGCACCGAAGAACAGGCACTCCGATCCGAGGAACGCCCAGATCGCGATCTTGACGTTGCTGATCCCGGTGTTCGTCGGGTGGCCGCCCGCGACGTGCGTCGGCGTGGCGGGATGCCCGTGATCGGTCGTCGCGACCGTCGTCGTCATGTTCCCGGCTCCGTCGACGGTTCGGTCGCCCAGCCGGTCATGCCGAACATCAGCCACACCGCGCCGAGCCCGACGAGCCACCAGTTCTTGAACACGAAGCCGTAGCCGAGGATCGGCAGGCCGATCGTGAAGAGCAGCGGCCAGTACGACGGCGACGGCATGTGGATGTGGTGGTGCGCCTCGGGCTCGGCGGTCGCGGTCGCGGCACCGGCGGGCAGGCGCACGAGCCGGCCGTCCTCGTCCTCGGTGTACTTGCGGTGCCACCACTCGTCACGGTTCGTGACGATCGGGATCTCCGCGAAGTTGAACTCCGGCGGCGGCGACGACGTCGCCCACTCGAGCGTGCGCGCGTCCCAGGGATCCTCGCCACAGGGCTCGCCGCGCAACTTCGTGTGCACGATGTTCACGATGAAGACGAGGACCGAGGTGGCGATGAGGAACGCGCCCACGGTCTCGAGCTTGTTCAGCAGATCCCAGCCGAGACCGGCGCCGTAGGTGTAGGTGCGGCGCGGCATGCCCTCGAGCCCGACGATGTGCATCGGGAAGAACGTGAGGTTGAAGCCGATGAGCATGATCCAGAAGCTCGTCTTGCCCAAGCGCTCGTCGAGCATCTTCCCGAAGACCTTCGGCCACCAGTAGTAGAAGCCGCCGAAGAGCGCGAACACGAGGCCGCCGAACAGCACGTAGTGGAAGTGCGCGACCACGAAGTACGAGTCGGTCTGCTGCGTGTCGGCCGGCACGATCGCCGACATGACGCCCGACAGCCCGCCGAGCGTGAACATCGCGATGAACCCGAGCGCGTAGAGCATCGGTGTCGCTAACCGCACCGCGCCGCCCCACACCGTGCCCAACCAGTTGAAGATCTTCACGCCGGTCGGGACGGCGATGATCATCGTCGACACACCGAACGCCGACTGCGCGACCGGACCGATGCCCGTCGCGAACATGTGGTGAGCCCACACGCCCCAGCCGAGGAAGCCGATCGCGATGCCGGAGAACACGACGACGCTGTAGCCGAACAACGGCTTGCGCGAGAACACCGGCAGGATCTCGGACACGACCGCCATGCCCGGCAGGATGAGGATGTAGACCTCGGGGTGCCCGAACAGCCAGAACAGGTTCTGGTACAGCAACGGATCACCGTGCATCGACGCGTTGAAGAAGTTCGTGCCGAAATTTCGGTCGAGGTACACCATCATCAGCGCCGCGGTGACGATCGGCATCGCGAACAGCGTGAGGAACGCGACGACCGTCATCATCCAGACGAACACCGGCATGCGCAGCATCGACATGCCCGGCGCGCGCATGTTGATCACGGTGACGATGAAGTTGAGCGCCGACGTCACCGACCCGATGCCGAGCATGATCAGGCCGATGGTCCAGAAGTCGGGACCGTGGCCGGGTAAGAAGCCCTTCGACATCGGCGTGCTGGTGAGCGGCGCGTAGCCGAACCAACCGCCGTTCGGCGCGCCGCCGAGCACGAAGCTCGAGTAGAGGAACAGGCCGCCGAGCAGGAAGACCCAGTACCCGAACATGTTGATGCGCGGGAACGCGACGTCGCGCGCACCGATCATGAGCGGGATCAGGTAGTTGCCGAACGCGATCGACAACGGCATGCCCATGAGGAAGATCATGGTGGTGCCGTGCATCGTGAAGACCTGGTTGTACTGGTTCGCGGTGAGCACGGTGCCGTTCGGGCCCCAGAGCTGCACGCGGATCAGGAGCGCCTCGATGCCCCCGATGAGGAAGAAGGCGAGCGCGGTGACGCCGTAGAGGATGCCGATCTTCTTGTGGTCGACGGTCGTGAACCAACTCCACGCGCCCGTCGTCGAGCGCGGGCGCTGCAACATCCGGTTGACGGGTTTGGTCTCGACGTGGGTCAGCGCGTCTTCGACGGTCGTCATCTCGCTGCGACCTCCAGACTGCGAACGGTGGCGATGAACATCAGTGCAGCGTCAGCAGGAAGTGGGCGATGTCCTGCGCCTGGCCGGCTGACATGCCGAACGTCTTCTCCATCGACGGCATCCCCACCTTGCACGGATCGGGCTGCGGCAGACGCGGGCACTGGTTGGGCTTGCGGCTCGGCGCGTTCAGCACCCACTTCCACAAGTTGTCGAAGGTCAGGTCGTACTTGCCGCCGGCGAAGATCTCGCGGTCCGCGAGGTGCGTGAGGTTCGGGCCGACCTCGGCCTTCGACACGCCCTGGAACATGTGGCACGTCGTGCAGCTGTACTCGGTGCCGAGCTTCTTGAACTCGGCGAGGTCGGCCGCGCTCGGCGGCGCCTGCTGCGTCTGCACCCAGGTGTCGTAGTCGGCCTGCGTCTGCGCGATCACGCGCAGGCGCATGTCGGCGTGACTCAGGCCGCAGTACTCCGCGCACTGCCCGAGGTAGGTGCCGGGCTTCTCGGCCTGGATCACCTCGACGTTCGTCTGGCCCGGCACGACGTCCTTCTTGCCCGAGAGCTCGGGCACCCAGAAGTCGTGGATCACGTTGTCGGACGTCATCGAGAGCACCACCGGTCGGTTGATCGGGATGTGCAGCTCGTTCGCGGTGTAGATGTTCTCCTTCGGGTACTTGTACTCCCACCACCATTGGTGCGCCATCACGTCGACGTGGATGACGTTCGGGCCCTTCGGCGTCTTCGCGAGCTGGAAGATCGTCGGCACGGTGAAGATCGCCATCACCGCGAGGATGAGCACGGGGATGATCGTCCACGTGATCTCGAGCGTGGAGTTGCCGTGAACCTGCTTCGGGTTCTCGTTGCCTTCGCGGCGACGGAACCTGAGCGGCAGGATGATCGTCGCGACGAGCACGCCGATGCCGATGACGACCGCGATCCAGAAGAACGGCGTGAAGAGGTTCAGGATCTTGTGCGCGGCCGGACCATCGGGGTGCAGCGAGTTCTGCTTGTTGTTGTTGCCGTTGCACCCGGCCGCGAGCAACGTGATCGCGGCGACGAGCGCACCCGCGCGCATCGTGCGACGGCGACGTCTCGGTTGCCTCCGCTGGCTGGTCATCCGACCGTTCTCACCCCCGCGCGCGGGTCCGGCGATGCACCGGACCGGCTCGTCGCGGCGACTCTATCCGTCACGCCGCGACCGGCAGCAACTTGTGCGTCATCGACGTTCGCGTCGTTCACAAGGGCGCAAATCGGCGTCACAGCCCGAGGCGATCGAGCGCCTGCGCGCGGCGCTGCCAGCGGGGCTCGACCTTCACCCGGGTCTCGAGGTGCACCCGCGTGCCGAGCAGCGCTTCGAGCTCGCGCCGGGCCGCGGTCCCCGCCGTCTTCAACACCTCGCCGCCGCGACCGACGACGATCCCCTTCTGAGATTCGCGTTCGACGAGCACGCGGGCGTGGAACGCGACCAGCGGGCCGGCGGCGCTCTCCCGCTCCTCGACCTCGTCGACCACCACCATGATCGAGTGCGGCAGCTCGTCGCGCGCGATCTTGAGCAGCTGCTCGCGCAGCAGCTCGGCCGCGAGGAACGCCTCGGGCTGATCGGTGACGACGCCCTCCGGGTAGTAGTGCGGACCCTCGGGCATGCGAGCGAGCAGCTCGCCGACGAGGGCATCGACACCGGCGCCCTTGCGCGCCGATACGGGCACGTACGCCTCGAACGCCGCGAGCTCCTCCGCGCGTGCGAGCTGCGTCGCGATCTCGTCGGGCGTCGCGCGGTCGGTCTTGCTCACGACGAGGACGAGTGGCGAGCCGCTGTCGCGCGCGGCCTGCGCGACGAAGCGATCACCCGGCCCGACCGCGGCGTTCGCCTCGATCACCACGCACACGACGTCGACCTCGGTGAGCGTCGCGAGCGCGCGCTGGTTCGACCGCTCACCGAGCAACGTGCGCGGCTTGTGCACGCCCGGCGTGTCGAGGAACACCATCTGGTCGGTCGGCGTCGTGCGCACGCCGCGGATCTCGTTGCGCGTCGTCTGCGGCTTGTCGGAGACGATCGCGACCTTGCGCCCGACGATGCGGTTCACCAGTGTCGACTTGCCGACGTTGGGCCGCCCGACGATCGCGACGAAACCCGAGTGGAACGTCGACTCCGCGTCACTCATCCGGCTGCGACCTTCAGCGCTCGATCCACACGGCGCGACGGCGCGCGTGCGGCCTGCGTCCGGCCGCTCACGACGGCTGCGATTCGGGCACTGCGTCGCTCGCACGCACGCGGTGCACGAGCACCGACACGATGCGCCGGCCCTGCACGCGCTCGGCGCAGAACTCGAGCCCGTCGACGAGGACGCACTCCCCTTCTTCGGGGACGTGCCCGAGCGTGTTGAACACGAGACCGCCGACGGTGTCCCACTCGTCGTCGGGCAGGTGCGCGTCGAGCTCTTCGTTCACGTCGTCGATCGGGGTGCGGCCCGGGCAGCGCAGCGAGCCGTCGGGGAGGTGCTCGACCTGGGGCTCCTCGACGTCGTACTCGTCGGTGATCTCGCCGACGATCTCCTCGAGCAGGTCCTCGAGCGTCACGAGCCCCGCAGTACCGCCGTACTCGTCGACGACGATCGCCATGTGGAACTTCTGCTGCTGCATCTCGCGCAGGAGCTCCGCGACCCGTTTCGACTCCGGCACGTAGACCGCCTCGCGCACCGCACCGCGCACGGGCTCGCTCCCCTGGCCCTCGGTCTGCAGCCCCACGAGGTCCTTCAGGTAGACGAGCCCGATGATGTTGTCGGTGCTCTTCTCGTACGCGGGCGTGCGCGAGTAACCGGCCGAGATCATCGTGTTCACGGCTTCGTCGACGGTCGCGTCGGCTTCGACTGCGACCATGTCGGGCCGGGGCAGCATCACCTCGCGCGCGACCGTGTCGCCGAACTCGAAGATCGAGTGGATGAGCTCACGCTCTTCGGTCTCGATCTCCTCCTCGTTGGCCGCGACGTCGGCCATCGTGAGGATCTCGTTCTCGGTGATGAACGGACCCTTCGCGAGGCCACGCCCCGGCAGGATGACGTTGGCGATGCCGATGAAGCCGCGCGTCAGCACGCGCAGCGGCGCGAAATGCGTGACGAACGACAACAGGCCCGACATCTGCGACGCCGCGCGCTCGGGATGGGTCACCGCATAGGTCTTGGGCGCGACCTCCGCGAACGTGAAGAACACCGTGATCTCGAGCGCGCTGCCGATGAACAGGCCGGCGGTGCCGAACGTGGGCTCGAGCACCGAGCCGAGCAGCGTCGCCGACACCATCTGGCATCCGAGCAACAACAGCAGCACCGAGTTGAGCGTGCGCTCCTGCTGGTCGAGCAGACCGAGGACGCGCGCGGCGCGCCGGTCACCGTGGTCGGCGAGCGTCGCGAGCTTGATGCGGCTCGCCTTCGTGAACGCGGTCTCCGACATCGCGAGCACGGCCGACGCGCCGAACAGCACCACGATCGCGACAATGGATCCCGCGCGCGCACCCACCGTCGTTCAGCTCCGTGCCTCGTCCTCGGCGAAGGCCGCGAGGATCTCTCGCTCGCGACCCTGCATCGCCTCGGTCTCCTCGGGTTCCGTGTGGTCGTAGTCGAGCAGGTGCAGCAGACCGTGCACGACGAGCAGCGCGAGCTCCGCGTCCAACGCGATCGAGCGTTGCGTCGCGTTGCGCTCGGCAACCACGGGACACACGTAGACGTCGCCGAGCAGCACCGGCGGCTCGGTCGCCTCGCTCGCCGAACCCGGACCCCTGCCGCCGCGGTCGGGAACCCGTCCGCTCTCGGGCACGTCGTCGTCGATCGGGAACGCGAGGACGTCGGTCGCGCCCGCGTTGCCGAGGAAGCGCTCGTTCAGCTGCGCCATCGCGGCCTCGTCGACGAACACGAGCGCGACGTGCACGTCGGGAGCGACGCGCTCGGAGTCGAGCACGAGGCGCGCGAGTCGTGAGAACCGCAGCAGGTCGACGGTGACGTCGTGCTGCTCGTCCGCCACGAAAACCGTGCTGTCGATCTCGTCGCTCATGTCGATTCGCTCGCTACTTCAGTCGCTCCCCTTCGGGTCGCGACTTCGGGCGCTCTCTGGCGAGCTCGACGGGTCGCTCCGCTCGCCGCCTTCGCCGCGTGGGAAAGACCGGATCGTGCGCGCCGGGTCACGGCACTCACGGTTTGCTCGTCTCGTGGCGCTCGTACGCGTCGACGATGTCCTGCACGATGCGGTGCCGCACGACGTCGCTGCTGCCCAGCTCGACGAACACGAGCCCGTCGATGTCGTCGAGGACCGAGCGCACCGCCAGCAGCCCCGAACGGCCGCGACCGTCGGGCAGATCGATCTGCGTGATGTCGCCGGTGACGACGGCCTTGGACCCGAAGCCCAGCCGCGTCAGGAACATCTTCATCTGCTCGGCGGTGGTGTTCTGCGCCTCGTCGAGGATGATGAACGAGTCGTTGAGCGTGCGGCCGCGCATGTAGGCGAGCGGCGCGACCTCGATCGTGCCCCGTTCCATGAGCCGGCCGATCGCCTCGGGCTCGACCATGTCGTAGAGCGCGTCGTACAGCGGCCGCAGATACGGATCGACCTTCGCGAGGACGTCGCCGGGCAGGAACCCGAGTCGCTCGCCGGCCTCGACCGCCGGACGGGTGAGGATGATGCGGTTCACCTGCTTCGCCTGGAGCGCCTGCACCGCGAGCGCGACCGCGAGGTAGCTCTTGCCGGTGCCCGCGGGTCCGATCGCGAACGTGACCGTGTTCTCGCGCACGGCGTCGACGTAGCGCTTCTGACCGCTCGTCTTCGGCCGCACGGTCTTGCGACCCTTCACGACCTCGACGGTCAGCACCTCGCTCGGACGCTGGTCGGCCTTCAACATCTCGATCGAACGCGACACGTTGTCGCGGTCGAGCTCGTGACCGCGCTCGAGCAGGACGACGAGCTCCTCGAACAGCCGGCCGACGCGCTCGGTCTCGGCTTCCTCGCCGGTCACGGTGATCTCGTTGCCGCGCACGTGGATCGACACGGGGAACGCGTCTTCGACCATGCGCAGCAGCTCGTCGCGTTGACCGAGCAGGCCGACCATCAAGTGGTTGCCCGGGACGAGGATCTTGACCTGCGTGGACGCCGCGGAAGTTGCCAAGGCAGACGTCAGCGTAGCGGCGCCGACGAACGCTCCGGCGCGGCTCGCAACCTCAGGTGGTGGCGCGCAGACCGAGTTGGTCGAAGCGCAAGCCGAGCTCTTCGACGCCCCGGTCGAGCACCGCGGCCAACACGCGCAGGTCGTCGCGCCGAATCGTCAGCATCTTGCCGTTGAAGTCCTGACGCTGCAGCTGGATCGTGCGCGCGTAGCGCGACAGGATCGCCGCGTCGGGATCGTCGACGTCGCCGAGGCGAGTGAGATCGATCGTGTAGCCGGTGTCGAGCGACAGGCCCGACGTGGTGCCGGCATCGGCGAGGTTGATCTCGGACTCGGAGTCCCGAGGCAGCAGCTGGTCGCCGGGCACCTCGTAGATCTCCGAGAGCCGCAACAGCCTCGGGACCGAGATGGCCCGCTCGCCGCGCTCGTAGGCGCCGAGAACGGACGCCTTGAACTCGAGGTTCGACCGTGCCTCCACATCGTGGAGGGAAAGGCCCTTTTGCCGGCGGATCGCCCTGAGACGCTCCCCGACACGTGCTCCGCTGCTCGACACCCCGAACTCCCTCACCCCTGCGCCCGTACCAGCCCCGCGGCTGAGAATACCAGCACGCTACGTGAAAGTCATGCTTCCGAGGGGGACTCACTTTGGGTGATCGAAGCATCACTGACCACATCAGGCCCAGGGGACGCTCGCGCGACGAGCAAAGCGGCCGCTACGACCGGCGCGGTCGCGGCGCGCAGCACGTACGGTGACAATCTGATGACGGCCGCGGGGCCGAGCGCCTCGACCTCGCCGGGATCGAACCCACCCTCCGGCCCGACGACGACCGTCCAGACCTCCCCGGCCGGCGGCGCGGCCAGCGCTTCGGCCGGATCGCCCGTGCGGCTGGCGATCACGAGGCCGGGGCGGCCGGTGAGGGCGGCGAGATCGGCCACCGGCGCGACGTCGGGCACCCGTGCCCGCCGGCACTGCATCGCCGCCTCCCTCGCGACCGAGCGGAGCCGGTCGACCGCGGCCGCGGCCCGGTCGTCGTCCCAACGCACGACCGACCGACGGGCCCGCACCGGCTCGATGCGGCGCACGCCGAGCTCGGTCAACTGCGCGACGACGGTCTCGAGCTTCGCGCCCTTCGTGAGCGCGACCGCGAGCGACACTCCCGGCGCAGGCTCGGGCTCGCACGCGACTTCGGAGTCGGCGCGCAACAGCAGGCGGCCCGGCTCCGCGCTCGCGACCACGTAGCGCCGCCACCGGCCGTCGCCGTCGGCCGCGGTGACGAGCTCACCGACGCGCAACCGGCGGACGCGCTGGAGGTGATGGCCGTCGGCGCCCTCGACGGTGACCGCGGTGTCGAGCGCGTCGACGAAGCAGTGCGCGGCCGCGGCTTCGTCCGCGGCGCAGGCCGCGTTCACCGTGCGCGCGCCGCGACCGCCACGATCGCGGGGTCGCTTCGCGGCCCGTCGAAACCTGCGACTGGGGCGTCCGGAGGGCGAAGCGTGCGAGCCCGACCAGAGCGCACACTCATTGGAAGGCGGACTTGATGCGCGAGAAGAGTCCGTGATCCTTGGGCGGCGACACCTCTTCGCCGCGGAGCGCGGCGAACTGCGCGAGCAGCTCGGCCTGGTCGCCGGTGAGGTCGGTCGGCACCTCGACGTCGAGCTCGACGAGGATGTCGCCGCGCCGCCCGGTGCGCAGCGACGGCATGCCCTTCCCGCGGATGCGCTGCACCGCACCGGGTTGCGTACCCGGCTCGACGATCACGACCTCGGGCCCGTCGAGGGTCTCGATCTCGACCTCGGCACCGAGCGCGGCCTGCGTGAGCGCGACGCGCTGGAGGCGGTAGAGGTCGTCGCCGCGGCGCTCGAAGCGCGGATCGCGCCGCATGCGCACGCCGACGTAGAGGTCGCCGGCTCCGCCGCCGCGCGGCGCGGCAGGGCCCCGACCCGCGAGCCGCAGCCGTTGCCCGTCGTCGATGCCCGGCGGCACCTCGACGTCGAGGCTGCGCGTCCCGCGGTGACGACCCTCGCCGCGACAGGTCGGACACGGGTTCGGCACGATCGTGCCGAGACCGCTGCACTGGGGGCACGGACCCGCGGTCACGAGCTGGCCGAGGATGGAACGCCGCATCTGGCGAACCTCGCCGCGGCCTTCGCACGTCGGACAGGTCTCCGCGTGCGTGCCCTCGGCGGCGCCGTCGCCGCCACAGGTGTCGCACTCGACGGGCATCGTGATCTCGAGCGTGCGGGTCACGCCGAACGCGGCCTCTTCGAGCGTCAGCTCCATCGCCGTCTCGGCGTCCTGCCCGCGCGGCGGCCCCGCCGAACCGCGTGCACGGCCGAAGGCGTCGCCGCCGAAGAACGCGTCGAACAGGTCGTTGAGCCCGAAGTCCCCGCCGCCGAAGCCCGCGGCCTGGCCGAGACCCTCGGCGCCGAACATGTCGTAGCGCCGGCGCTTCTCGGGATCGCGCAGTGTCTCGTACGCGACCGACACTTCCTTGAAGCGCGCTTCGGCGTCGGCGTCGCCGGGGTTCGCGTCCGGGTGGTACTGCCGCGCGAGCGCGCGGTACGCCTTCTTGATCTCGTCGTCGGTGGCGCTGCGGGTGACGCCGAGAATCTCGTAGAAGTCCTGCATCGGGGTGGTCGTCACGTCGAGTGGGAGAGCGAACGACTGAGCAGGCGCGACACCGTGGCGACCGCGGCCTGGGCCTGGCGGTAGTCCATGCGCGTCGGGCCGAGAACACCGACCGTACCGCCGGGCTGACCCTCGACGAGATACGGCGCGAGCACGACCGAGCAGTCGCGCAGGTCGGTGCTCTCGTGCTCGGAACCGATGCGCACGGTCACGCCCGGGCCGAGCAGCTCACGCATGAGCGCAACCATCACGACGTGCTCCTCGAGCAGGTCGAGCAGGCGCGCCGCGACGTTCGCGTTCGCGAACGCCTCGTGCTCGGCGGCGAGGCGGCTCGCACCGCCGACGAACAACGGCTCACTACCGATCGCCGCGCGGTGGCGGAGCGCGTCGCAGATGTCGCCGGCGAGCCGCTGCGCGAGGTCGGGTCGGCCGGACGCGCGCGGCGGATCACTGATGGTCGCGAACGTCGAGCCGAGCAGGTGGCGCGACAGCTGCGCGTTCGCGGCGGCGACGTCGTCGTCGCTCACGTCGAAGTCGAGGACGACGTGCTCCTTCTCGACCGCGCCGTTCGACAGCACGACGACTGCGAGCACGACCCGCGGCTGGAGCCGCACGAGCGTCAAGCCGACGACGACCGCGACATCGGGCTGCGGACCGACGATGACTGCGGCGTGGCAGGTGAGGCGCGCGAGCAGCTGGCTCGTGTTGAGGAGGAGGTCGTCCATCACGCCCACCGCCGACATGAAGAAGTCGGCAACCTCCCGGCGCTGGGGCGCGGGCAGCGAGCCCTCGCCGGTGAAGCGGTCGACGTAGAAGCGGTAGCCCTTGTCGGTCGGGATGCGGCCGGCCGAGGTGTGGGGCTGGGTGATGAAGCCCTCGCGCTCGAGCGCGCCCATCTCGTTGCGCACCGTCGCGGCGGAGACGCCGAGGTCGCGGGTGTGGGCGATCGTCTGCGACCCGACCGGCTGCGCCGACGCGACGTACTCCTCGACGATGGCGCGCAGGATCGCCGACTTGCGGTCGTCGAGGACCTGCTCGGGCTCAGTCATGGGGCTCCCACCCGGAACCGGTCCGCCGGGACGGCGGCGGATTGGCACTCAATGGTACCGAGTGCCAGCGCTTCCGGTCGCGCTCGCTGCGAGCCGGGGTACCGGGCCCGCTCGGCTGCGCCGCCGCTCGCCGCTCCGCACGCGGGATGGGAGACCGTCGGATCACGTGCGACTCGGTATCGAGCCCGCTTCGAGCGCGAGGAGGAGGCGGGCGGTGACGTCGGAGGCCATGAGCCGTCCCGACCGGGTGAGGACCACGCGCTCGGGCAGGGCGGCGGGATCGAGGAGGCCGCCGTCGGCGAGGGCTCCGGCGGTCTTCAGGGCCGCGGCCGGAAGGAGTGCGCCGGCGCGCAGTCGGAGGAGGAGCGCGAACGCCTCTTCCTCGCGTGCGGCGGGATCGAGCGTCTCGGAGTCGGCTTCGGTGGAGTCCGCCTGCGCGACGCGCTCGATGTAGCGCTCGGGCGTGCGCACGGTCCACCAGCGGCGGCCGTCCGTGTAGCCGTGCGCGGCGCAACCGATCGCGAGGTAATCGGCACCGGTCCAGTACAGGAGGTTGTGGCGAGACTCCTGTTCTGGGCGCGCCCAGTTCGAGATCTCGTACCACTCGAAGCCCGCGTCCGAGAGACGCTCGTCGGCGATCGCGTACTTGTCGGCCTGGTCGTCGTCGTCGGGCGATCGTGCGGTGCCCGCGGCGACGCGCTTGCCGAGCGGGGTCGCGGGCTCGACGGTCAGCGCGTACGCGCTCACGTGATCGGGTTCGAGTGCGAGCGCGTCGTCGAGCGTGCGGCGCCAGTCGTCGAGGGACTCCCCCGGCGTGCCGTAGATGAGGTCGACGCTCACCCGCGCGAAGCCCACGTCGCGCGCGGCGGCGATCGAACGCGCGACGTTTGCACGGTCGTGCGTCCGGCCGAGTGCGGCGAGCACGTGCGCGCGGCTCGACTGCATGCCGAACGACAGCCGGTTCACGCCGTGCTCGCGGTACGACGCGAGCTTCGCGTCGTCGACCGAGTCGGGATTGCACTCGACCGTCACCTCGCAGTCGTCGGCGCGCGGGATCGCGTCGAGGACGCGGACGAGTTGCTCGGCCGGGATCAACGAGGGCGTGCCGCCACCGAAGAAGACGCTCGTCGCGGGCTGCGGCGCGCGGCGTCCGAGATCGGTGACACACGCGTCGACGTAGTCGTCGACGAGGTGCGCGCGGTCCGTCCACGTCGCGAAGTCGCAGTAATCGCACCGGTGCGCGCAGAACGGCACGTGTACGTAGACACCGAACGGATCCGGAGCGATCAGGCGTTCACCTCGCCCACGGCCGCGGGTTGCTGCGTCGACTGCACGACCCCCGGCGCCTGCTCCACCGTGATCGCGAACGCGTCGGGCGCAGACGCGACGTGGAACGCGACCGCGCTCGGGTCGGGACCGAGCACACCCGCCGAGATCGCGGTCTGCGAAGCACCGGTGCCGTTCACCGCCCACAGCTGGTACGTGCGGCCGGCCGGCAGCGCCGCGAGGTGCTCGTTGCGCAGGTATCCGGTGCCGTCGGACTGCAACGCGATCTCGGCAACGGGCGCGTGCGCGCCGGTGTCGAGCGCGACCGTCGTCGCACCGTGCGCGACCGCGTGGCGGTACGCGGCCGCGGTGTCGCCGACACGGCTCGGAGCACGGTTCGCGACCGCGAACGCGAGCACCACGACGAGGATCGCCGCCGCGGCGGCGATCGGCGCGAAGACGCGCATCGGAACCGATCGCGCGCCGTGTGTCCTCGTGATCGGGATCGGCTCGACGGCGGTGCGCTCCGGTGCTTCGTCGTCGGTCTTGATCGCGGCGGCGATGCGGTCCCAGAGATCGGCAGACGCGCCCTGGCCTTCGCGCGGAACCGACGCGAGCACGGCCGCGGTCTCGCGCATCGCGTCGACCTCGGCGCGCGCGTCGGGATCGACGGCGAGGTGCCGTTCGACCCGCGCGCGTTCCTCGGGCTCGACGGCGTCGAGCGCGAAGGCAGCCAGGAGGTCGTCGACCGAGTGGTCGCGCGCGTCGCTCATGATTCCGTGATCCCCGCCTCGACGAGCGCGGCGCGCAACCGGAGCAGACCGGCTCGGATGCGGCTCTTCACCGTGCCCTCGGGCTGTTCGAGCATCGCCGCGACCTCGCGGTAGGTGTGCCCGCCGAAGTACGCGAGCTCGATCGCGACGCGCTCGGGCTCGGGCAACGCGGCGAGCGCGTCGCGCACGGTCTCGCCCTCGTTGAGGTTGACGATCTCGCGACCGAGGTCGAGCACCGGGTCGAACCGCTGACGGGCCTCCTTCTCTTCACGGCGGCGGCGCGCGGTCTCGGCGCGCAACAGGTCGACGCTGCGCCCGTGGGCCTGCGCGACGAGGAACGAGCGCAATGAGCCACGCGCGGGCTCGTAGCGCAGCGGCTGGTTCCAGAGCCGGATGAAGATCTCCTGCACGACCTCTTCGGCGAGCGCGCGGTCGACGAGAACCCGGCGCGCGAGCGCGAAGCAGTTCGGACCGTGGCGGCGATAGGCCTCCGCCAGCGCCCCGTCGTCGCGGGCCGCGATGGCCGAGACGAGCTCGCCATCGTCGGAATTGGGAGAAGGATCGATGACGACAGGATCGCACGCGCCGGGAGGGAGCAGGATCGCAGTCACGCTGCGCATTCGGCACCGACGACCGGGCCGGATGCTCGGCTCGAGGGTTAGCGTCGGCCCGTGGAGTCCACGACCGTCGATTCGGCCGACGCGGGCGCCGAGGCCGCGGCCCGGGAGTGCGAGGCATTTCTCGCCGCGACCGCGCCCGGCGGGCGATTCCCGGCCGACTTCGTGGCCCGCCTGGCCCGCGCCGGATACGCGGCGCCGCATTGGCCCCGCCCCTACGGCGTCGACGCGGGTCCGGCCGAGCAGCTCGCGATCGACGGGGTCCTGCGCGTCGCGAAGGCGCCACGTCCCCTGAACCCGATCGGGATCGGATGGGCCGGGCCCACGCTGCTCGTCGCGGGCAACGCGGAGCAGCAGGCGCGCTGGCTGCCCGGAATCCTCGACGGATCCGAGCTGTGGTGCCAGCTGTTCAGCGAGCCCGACGCCGGCTCCGACCTCGCGTCGTTGCGCACGCGCGCGACACGCGACGGCGACGAGTATGTCGTGAACGGCGGCAAGGTCTGGACGACGCTCGCGCAGTTCGCGCGTTGGGGGATCCTGCTCGCGCGAACCGATCCGGCGGCCGAGGCGCACCAGGGCATCACGTACTTCGTGCTCGACATGCAGTCGCCGGGCGTCACCGTGCGACCGATCGTGCAGATGACGGGCACGCACGAGTTCAACGAAGTGATCTTCGACGGCGTGCGCGTGCCTGCCGCGAACGTCGTCGGCACCGAGCACGACGGTTGGCGACTCGCGAAGGTCACGCTCGGCAACGAGCGCGTCTCACTGTCGGGTGAGGGCGCGCTGTGGGGTCGCGGTCCGACGACCAACGACCTGTTGGATCTCGTGCGCGCGCACGGGGGCGTGCGGTCGCGCGCGCTGCGCCAGCGACTCGCGGCGCTGCACATCGAGTCGGAGGTGCTGCGGCTCATCCGTCTGCGCACCGTGTCGGCGCGCCTGCGCGGCCTCGAGCCCGGACCCGAGGCGTCGGTGCGCAAGACGCTCGCCGACAAGCACGGCCAACACGTCATGCAGCTCGCGCTCGACCTCTGTGGCACCGACGGCCTCCTCGCCGACGCATCCCCCTACGAGGATCGCGCCGGCGCCTGGGGCTACGGCTTCCTCTACTCCCCCGCGCTGACGATCGGCGGCGGCACCAGCGAGGTCCAGCGCGACGTCATCGGCGAACGCATCCTCGGACTGCCCCGAGGCTGACGTCACCGAGCAAACGCGCCGCTTGCCGGCCTCGCGATGGAGATGCACGGTCCAACGCGTATCGGACGCGTCTCCGACCACCGCGCGGGCGCACCATGATCGGTTGCGTCGCGGTATCGCCTCGGATCGTTCCGAAATCCGGCGTGTCGAGTTCACCATCAGCAACGTGATCGAGACGATCGCGGCGTTCGAGACGCGTTGGCGCGGCACTCGTTCTGATCGATCGGTGGTCGCAATCCATGAGAACGCTGACGTGCGCGTCAGAAACGGTTCCGCGGAACCGCTTCCTGCGGGTCGGCCAGTCGCACCGTCGCGTATTCGCTGACCGCGGCGGTCGCCACCGCGGCGTTCGGTGTCGGGAACGTCGCCGGACGTCGGCGCCGGCGGAAGTCGCCGCGCCTGGCACGGCGGCGTAGTTCGCAACGCGCGTGCGGCGGGCGGGTGGGGTCCGGCGACCGACCGGCGCCGAGCGCCGCAACGCGCGACGCCCCGGCGAACGGTTTACGCGTTACTCATCGAGCTTGAGCGCGGCGGCGAAGGCTTCCTGCGGGACTTCGACGCGGCCGACCGACTTCATCTTGCGCTTCCCTTCCTTCTGCTTCTCCAGCAGCTTGCGCTTGCGCGTGATGTCACCGCCGTAGCACTTCGCGGTCACGTCCTTGCGCCGCGCCTTGACCGTCTCGCGAGCGATGATCCGACCACCGATTGCGGCCTGGATCGGCACGTCGAAGAGCTGTCGCGGAATGAGCGCGCGCAGCTTCACCGTCATCTTGCGGCCGTAGTCGTACGCCTTGTCGCGGTGCACGATCGCGGAGAACGCGTCGACGGGAACGTCGTTGAGCAACACGTCGACCTTGGCCAGGTTCGACGGTCGGTAGCCGATCGGCTCGTAGTCGAGCGACGCGTAGCCGCGGGTGCGCGACTTCATCTGGTCGAAGAAGTCGGTGACGATCTCCGCGAGCGGCAGCTCGTAGACGATCTCGACGCGGTCCTCCGAGAGGTAGTCCATCTTGTCGAGCGTTCCGCGTCGTTGCTGCGCGAGCTCCATCAGCGTGCCGATGTAGTCGGTCGGCGAGAGGATCGTGACGCGCACGTAGGGCTCTTCGATCCGGTCGATGGTGCCCGGCTCCGGCATCGTCGACGGGTTGTCGACGACGACGACGTTCCCGTTCGTGGTGATCGCCTGGTACTCGACGTTCGGCGCGGTCGCGACGAGCGCGAGGTCGTACTCGCGCTCGAGCCGCTCGCGCACGATCTCCATGTGCAGCAAGCCGAGGAATCCGCAGCGGAAGCCGAACCCGAGCGCGCCCGACGTCTCGGGCTCGTACGTGAACGACGAATCGTTCAACTGGAGCTTCTCGAGCGCCTCGCGCAGGTCTGCGTAGTCGTCGCCTTCGGTCGGATAGAGACCGCAGAAGACCATCGGCTTCGCTTCGCGATACCCCTCGAGCGCGGGCGCGGGCTTCGACGCGTCGGTGACGGTCTCGCCGACCTTCGCCTGACCGACGTCCTTCACCCCGGTGATGAGGTACCCGACCTCGCCCGGACCGAGCATCGCGACCGGGGTGGGCACCGGCAGGCGCACGCCGACCTCGTCGGCGTCATAGTTCTCACCCGCGTGCACGTAGCGGAGGCGCGCGCCCGTGTGCAGCGCGCCGTTGAACACGCGCACCGAGCTGACGACGCCGCGATACGTGTCGTAGATCGAGTCGAACATCAGCGCCTGCAACGGCGCGTCGGGATCGCCGACCGGCGGCGGCACGCGTGCGATCACCGCGTCGAGCAGCTCGGCGACGCCGACGCCCGTCTTCGCGGAGATCCGCAACGTCTCCTCCGCGGGCAGACCGAGCACGCGCTCGAGCTCCGCGGCGCGCCGATCGGGCTCCGCCGCGGGGAGATCGATCTTGTTGAGCGCGGCGACGATCGCGAGGTCGTGCTCGATCGCCTGGTACGCGTTCGCGAGCGTCTGCGCCTCGATGCCCTGCGACGAGTCGACGAGCAGGATCACGCCCTCGCACGCGGCAAGGCTACGCGACACCTCGTAGCCGAAGTCGACGTGACCGGGGGTGTCGATCAGGTGGATCGCATAGCCCTTGTACTCGAGGCGGACGTTCTGGGCCTTGATCGTGATGCCCCGCTCGCGCTCGAGCTCCATGGTGTCGAGGTACTGCGCGCGCATGTCGCGCGCGTCGACGGCGCCCGTGAGCTCGAGCAGCCGATCCGCCAACGTCGACTTGCCGTGGTCGATGTGGGCGATGATCGAGACATTGCGGATGTGGTCGAGGGACGTCACGGAGTCATCTCTGTCGGGGGGTCGAACCCGTCCATTCTCCCTTATGGGCCGGCGGCGAGGTCGCTGCTACAGTCTCCCGGTTCTCGATTCCGGCCCAAAGGCTTGTGCGCACGTCCTATGGCGAACATCAAGAGTCAGAAGAAGCGGATCCTCACCAACGAGAAGCGGCGCGTCCGTAACAAGGCCGTGCGCTCGGAGTTGAAGACCCGTATCAAGGGTGCGCACGTCGAGATGGCGGCCGGCAGCGACGACGCCACGGCCGCGGTGAACCTGGCGCAGAAGCGCCTCGGCAAGGCCGCCGCCAAGGGCACGATCCACAAGAACCAGGCCGCCCGCCGCACGTCGCGCCTCATGCGCGCCGCCGCGGCGGCTGCTGCAGCCTCGGCCGAGTAGCTCCTTCCTTCAGCGCCGACGCTTGCCGCCGGACGGCGCGGCTGCACCGGCGCCCCGACGGCGCGCGAGCGACGCGAGCCGCGCGACGAGCACCTCGATCACGGTGTCGTTGTCGGCACCGGTCGCGCCGCGCAGGTCGAGCTCGGCCTGCGCGAGATGCCCGAACGCCTCGTGCAAACCCTCGGTGCCGTGCCGGCGCGCACTTTCCATCGCGCGGCGCGCAGGATAGGGCTTCACCTTCCCGCCGAGTGCCGCGACCGCGTCCTGCTCGGTACGGATCGCAGGGTCGTCGAGGCGCAGCATGCGTTGGTAGTGCGGCACCAGCGTCGCGACGAGCTGCATCGGGTGCAGCGGCCTCGGGTCGCGCGCGCTCGTCGCAGTGAGCAGACGGTGGAGGGTGTCGAGCGCGGCCGCGGTGTCGCCGCGGTCGATCGCGTTCGTGAGCTCGTAGCGCGGGACGCCGCCGGCTTCACCGAGATGGGGCTCGACATCGTCGACGTCGATCGTCGCGCCGTCGCCGAACGCGCCGTGCAGCAGCGCGACGAGCTCGATGACGCGGCCTGCGTCCTCGCCGAGGTGGTCGGTGACGAGCTGCGACGCGGGCGCGGTGAAGCCGATGCCGACGCGGCGCGCCTCGGACTTCAACACGCTGTCGGTGCGCTCGGACTCGGGGGCGATCGTCGGCGCGCCGGTGGCCTTCAATGCCTTCTCGAGCGCGCTCGCCATGCGCCCGCCCCCCGCGACGAGCACGAGCGCGATGCCGTCGGAAGGCTCGGCGACGAACGGCGCGATCGCTTCGCCCGCGGCCGCGTTCAGCGCGCCGGCTTCGCGCACGACGACGACCCGCCGCGACGTCACGAACGGTGGGCTCGCGAGCGCCGTGACGATCGCCTGCACGATTCCGGTGTCGCCGGCGGCGTCGTCGGCGTCGCTCGGTTCGTCGGCCGCACCCGCACCCGGGCGTCGCCGGCCGGGCGCGGTGTAGTCCTCGAGCGCGAAGTCGCGCGATTCTTCGCCGAGGAGCTCGGCGACGAGACGATCGACCGCGGCATTCCGCAACACCGGGTCGTCGCCCTTGACGAGGTGCACGGACCCACTCACGGCGCGCCGACCGTCGCCGCGGTCGCGAAGCGCGACGCGAGGATCGCCTCGACGACCCGGCACACGCTCGCGGTGCCCGCGACATCGTGGACCCGCACGACGCGGCAGCCCGCGAGCACGCCGTAGGCAACCGCGCCGAGCGACTCGGGCCGGCGGTCGTCGATGTCGAGCGCGAGCAGCTCGCCGAGGAACCGCTTGTTCGACGCCGACAAGAGCAGCGGGTAGCCGAGCGAGGCGTGGCGCGCGGACTCGCGCAGCAGCACCGCGCTCATCGCCGGTGTCTTGCCGAGGTCGAGGCCGGCGTCGAGCACGATCTGCTCGGGAGCGAGGCCGGCGGCTTCGGCGCGGCGCGCGCGGTCGAGCAGGAACGTCTCGACGTCGGCGACGAGATCGTCGTAACGAGGCTCGGGATCGGGCACGCGTGGCTTCAGGCGGATGTGGGTCGCGACAACGGTGGCCTCGTGGCGTTTCGCGACCGCGAGGTAGTGGGGATCGCCGAAGCCGCTGATGTCGTTGCCGACGACCGCGCCCGCCGCGCAGCCCGCGTCGAGCACGGATGCGCGCCAGGTGTCGACCGAGATCGGCGTCTCGAACCGCGCGTGCAGAGCCTCGACCGCCGGGATCACCCGGTCGAGCTCCTCCTGCTCCCCCACGTCGGGACCGGGGCCGGCCTTCACACCGCCGACATCGAGCAGATCCGCGCCCGCGTCGACGAGCGCGGCGGCGCGTTCGAGGAACGCGTCGAAGCCCCACGTCGCGCCGCGGTCGTAGAACGAGTCGGGCGTGCGGTTCAGGATGCCCATCACCAGGGTGCGGGTGGTCACGTCGTGGCGCACCGGCCCGAGCCGGATCGTCGGGTACGGCACCACCGCAGTGGACATGCCGCCAAATGGTCGCACGCTCACTCCGTCCGGCACGGACCGTCACCCTCCCGAGCGTCGCCCGCTCGCCTGCTCCGGTCCGGCACCCTACCGCCGCGTTCTCGGCGGACCGCCGCCGCCAGCGCGCCGATCGCGACGACCGCGAGCGCGCCGCGAATGTGCAGCTGGACGGGGACTCGCGCGCCGAGGTGCGCGACCATGCGGACCCAGCTCAGCATGGCCGCCACCGGCGCGAAGCCGAGTGCGAACAGCCGTGGCGCGTGCCCGCCGAACACACCGGCGACCGACGCGAGCACGAAGCCCACGACCGTGAGGGGCTCCGCGAGCGGGACCGCGACGAGGTTCGCGAGCGGCGACACGACCGGCACCGATCCGCGCGTCGCCAGCAGCACCGGCGTGACGCCCACTTGCGCGGCGACCGACACCGCGAGCGGGAGTCGCAACCACTCCGGTCCCGGCAGCCTCCTCGCGATCGCAGGCGCGCCGCCGACGATCGCGGCGGTGGCCGCGACCGAGAGCTGGAACCCGAGCGAGTGCAGCAAGAACGGGTCGGCGACGAGCAACACGATCACCGCACCGCACAGCAACCGACCCGCCGGGGCCGGACGACCGACGAACGCCGCGGCCATCGCGAACGCGGCCATGACTTCGGCGCGCAACACCGACGGCTCGAAGCGCGTCGCGCAACCGAACACGATCAGCAGCGCGAGCCCACCGAGGAGGCGACCTCGCAGCGAACATCTTCTCAACAGGGGTCCGACGAGCGCGAGCACGAACGCGACGTTCTCGCCCGAGACCGCGAGCAGATGCGTGAGACCGGAGTCGCGGAAGTCGTCGGTGACCGGCTTCGGTACGCCGCGCACGTCGCCGACCAGGAAGCCCGCGAGGAGCGCGCGGTCGGTCGGGTCGAGCGGTTGCGTGCCGCGCAGGACGATGTCGCGCAGCGCGTTGGCGACACGGAACGGAGGCGCCCGTGGATCGTCGAAGCTCACGAGTCGTGGCTCGGTGAGCAGCGCCACCGCGTGCTGCCAGCGCGCGTCGCGATCACGTCCGACGAGTGGTCGCAACAATCCGGTTGCGCTCACCGCGTCGCCCTCGGCGAGCACGCGCCACTCGCTCGAGTCGGTTCCGGTCGCACGCACGAGCACGCGCGCGTCGATGTGCTGCGGCGGCGCGCCGTCGATCGCGAGCGTGGTGACACGCAGCAGCGCGGAGGCGATGTACGCGGGACCGCCGGGATCGGAGACGAGCGTGCCCGAGACCGTGACCAGCGGCCCGCGCGTCGCGAGCGCGGTCAGCGGCGAATGCGCCTCGCCCGCGAGCGCACGCTGCGTGCACGCGAAGGTGAGCGCGGCGACGCCGACCGACGCGAGCAGCACGCGCCGTGAGCCCCGCACCGCGATCGACGCGAGGACCACGAGCCCGCCGACCAACAGGACGAGCGACGCGGGGTCCGGGCCCGCGCGCTGGCCCGCGAGGACGCCGGCGACCGCGGCGAGGGTCGCGATCACGGGACCGGGCTCGAAGCTCGGGACGCCGTTCACACCGTCACCAGCCCGCGCAGCTGCGCGAAGCGAACGTCGCCGATGCCGCGCACGCGGCGGAGGTCGTCGACCGAGTGGAAGCCGCCTTCGCGCTCGCGTTCCTGGAGGATCGCCTGCGCGAGCGACGGACCGATGCCCGGCAACGCCTCGAGCTGCGGTTCGGTCGCAGTGTTGAGGTCGATCGGGGTCGACGGTGTCGGCGTTCCGGACGCGCCGGCCGCTCCTGCCCCGCCGGCGGCGCCGGCGGCGCCGGGGTCGTTCGTCGGCCCGGCTTCGTCGGCGGGCGCGCCGCGCCGCGGCACCGCGATGCGCATGCCGTCGACGAGATGCGCGGCGAGATTGATGCGATCGAGATCGGCGGTCGGCAGCGCTCCCCCCGCGGCGTTCACCGCGTCGACGACGCGCGCGCTCCCCGGCAACGAGACGACACCGGGCTTTCGTACCGCGCCGACCACGTCGACGACATACGCGGCCGCGCTCGTGGTGGTCGGGCCGATCGACGACGTCGGTGCAACCGTCGCCGCCGCGCTCGCGCGCGCGTCGGTGCGCGGCGACGCGCCCGACGGATCGGCGCTCGACAGGCGCAGCCACCACGCGCCGGCCGCGAGCGCGACGACGATCAGCGCGGCCGTGAAGACGCGCGGGTCGTGACGCCACTGCGCCCAGCGTTCCGCCGACGTCGGCGGCAGTGTCGGACGAACCGGCGCGCCGATGTCGAGCTCGGGAACGGGATCGACCATGCACAGACCTCCGGGTGCGCGCGAACAGACCGGAGGAAGTGCGAGGGAAGCGCCGTCACCGTAGCAAGCGGGTGCGACAGCGAAAACCTGCATGAGAGTGTGCTTCGTTGTCACACCCCGTCGTCATGATGCGCGCATGGATGAAAACGGTCAGTTCCAACCCGCCCCCTACCTCCGTGCGGTCGACCCCGACGACAGGTACACGGACGACATGTACATGGACGACATGCCGATGGATCTCGGCGCGTGCGAACGGCTCGAACGCGAGGGCCGTCGCGACTCTCTGCTCGCGAGCCTCATCGCGCGCGTGGGCGATGCCGACGCACTCGCGACGCTCGACGCCGTGCCGATCCCCGACGAGCCGTTCAACTGGTCGGTCGTCGAACCGGCAGATCACGCGTTCGTCAGCGAGGTCGTGGCGCTGAGCGATCGCTATTGCGATGCCACGCTCGACGTCGAGTTCCGAACCATCACGCGGCGCCTCATCGCCCGCGTCGCGCGTCGCGATCCGCGCCCGTTCCGCAGGAGCCGCGACGCGGCCCGTTGCGCCGCGGCCTTCGTCTGGCTCGCGGGCGGTGCGAGCGGCGAGTTCGGCGGTCGCGGACCGCGTGCCGTCCACCTCCTGTGGAAGTGGTTCGGCGTGAGCAGCGCTTCCGACCGCGGGTACGCGCTCCGACGGGCAGCCGGCCTCGAACCGAGCTGGATCGACAATGGGTACTGGAGCGATGAGATGACGCTCGGCGACGTCTCGCTCCTTCACTCGGGGTTTCGTGCGCGACTGCTCGCGCGCCGCGATCTCCTCTTCGACATCGAACGCGGACGACGCCGATGGAACCCGCGACCCGACGGAACCGCCGAGATCCAGGCCCGACCGGCCGCCGTGATCGCGGCGGGACCGGGCACGGCGAGGGACACGACCACACCGCTCGTGCTCCTCGGACTTGGTGACCACCTCGACGACGCCGACTTCTTCGCCTTGACGGTCCCCGAGGCCAAGTCGCTCGTCGCGCGCGTGCAGCACACGCTCGACGGATTGAAGCTCAGCGGATGATGTTCACCAAGCGGCCGCGCACCACGATCACCTTGCGCGCCGGCTTCTCCGCGAGCAACGCGGCGACCTTCGCGTCGGCACGCGCGGCCGCCTCATGAGCCGCGTCGTCGGCGTCCGCAGCGACGTTGACCCGCGCGCGCACCTTGCCGTCGACCTGGACCGCGATCTCGACCTGGTCCTCGGTCAGATACGCGGGGTCGGCCTTCGGGAACGGCGCGTACGCGAGCGTCTCCGGATGGCCGGTGACGCTCCACAGCTCCTCCGCGAGATGCGGCGCGAGCGGCGCCGTCATGAGGATCAACGGCTCGACGATCTCGCGCGGCGCCGCGCCGTCGCGCGCGACGACCGACGTGAGGTGGTTGTTGAGCTCGGTCAGGCGGGCGATGGCGGTGTTGAAGCGCAGCGCGTCCATGTCGGCGGCGACGCTCGCGATGGTGCGGTGCAGCGCGCGCCGCGTCTCGTCGTCGGCGGGCGTGTCGTTCACGTGCACCGCGCCGGAATCCTCGTCGACGACGTTGCGCCACAACCGCTGCAGGAACCGGTGCACGCCGATGATGTCCGCGGTGTTCCAGACGCGCGACGCGTCGAGCGGACCCATGAACATCTCGTACAGCCGCAGCGTGTCGGCGCCGTACTCCGAGCAGATGTCGTCGGGCGTCACCGAGTTCTTCAGGCTCTTGCCCATCTTGCCGTTCTCGCGCGTCACCGGCTCACCGCGGAACGAGTACGTGCCGCCGCGTTCCTCGACTTCCGACGCTTCGACGTAGATGCCGCGCGCGTCGACGAACGCGGGCGCGAGCACGTAGCCCTGGTTGTAGAGCCGCTGGAACGGCTCGACCGTGGTGACGTGACCGAGGTCGAACAGCACCTTGTGCCAGAAGCGCGCGTACAAGAGGTGCAGCACCGCGTGCTCGACGCCACCGACATAGAGGTCGACGACACCCGACGCCGGCTTGCCGTCGCGCGTACCGGTCGCCCAGTAGCGCTCGACGGCGGGGTCGACCATCGCGTCCTCGTTCGTGGGGTCGAGGTAGCGCAGGTAGTACCAGCACGAACCGGCCCACTGCGGCATCGTGTTCGTCTCGCGCCGGTACGGCTGCGATCCGTTGCCGAGATCGAGCGTGACGTTGACCCACTGCTCGGCGCGACCCAGCGGGGGCTCGGGCAGCGCGTCGGGATCGTCGGTGACGCGCGGCTCGAAATCGGTGACGTCCGGCAACTCGACCGGCAGCATCGTCTCCGGCAACGCGACGGGCCGGTCGTCGATGTCGTAGACGATCGGGAACGGCTCGCCCCAGTAGCGCTGGCGGCTGAACAACCAGTCGCGCAGCCGGTAGGTCGTCGCCCCGCGCCCGTGCCCGTGCGCCTCGAGCCACTCGATCATGCGCGATTTCGCCTCGGCCACGCCCAGCCCGTCCAGGCTCAGCCCGTCGGTCGAGGAGTTGATCGCCAGGCCGTCGCCGGTGAACGCGTTGCCCTCGAAGCCTTCCGACGGCGCGACGGTACGCACGATCGGCAGGTCGAACAGCTCGGCGAAGTCCCAGTCACGCTCGTCCTGGCCGGGGACGGCCATGATCGCGCCGGTGCCGTAACCCATCAGGACGTAGTCGGCGACGAACACCGGGATCGG